>SUPS01000119.1 GCA_005191415.1 Candidatus Helarchaeota ASGARD archaeon Hel_GB_A | reverse complement strand
ATATATCTTTCAACCATCATTACCTTCTTTAAGACATTCCTTTTAATGCACCATATATCTTTCAACCATCATTACCTTCTTTAAGACATTCCTTTTAATGCACCATATATCTTTCAACCATCATTACCTTCTTTAAGACATTCCTTTTAATGCACCATATATCTTTCAACCATCATTACCTTCTTTAAGACATTCCTTTTAATGCACCATACATCTTTCAACCATCATTACCTTCTTTAAGACATTCCTTTTAATGCACCATACATCTTTCAACCATCATTACCTTCTTTAAGACATTCCTTTTAATGCACCATACATCTTTCAACCATCATTACCTTCTTTAAGACATTCCTTTTAATGCACCATACATCTTTCAACCATCATTACCTTCTTTAAGACATTCCTTTTAATGCACCATACATCTTTCAACCATTATTACCTTCTTTAAGGCATTCCTTTTAATGCACTATTACTTTTTTTAATGCATTTCTTTCTATTAATTCTCTTTATAAAATCTTATACCATTATATGCTAATTTTTTAGGACAACTTTGCTTCATAATCCCTTTAAACATTGTTTTCAATATCGCCCAAAACCCTTTCCACCACAATATATGCGAGTACTTCATTTACCTTTTTACACATTATCCAACAACATACAACCACATTTCGAACATATCCAACAATATACAACCATATTTCCAACATATTCAGCAATATAAAAGAGTAAAGATTAAAAAATTTTAAAAAATCGAAGACTTTAAAAAGAATGATCTTTTAGAACAAATTATGAGAATTTTTTTAAACTACTAAGTGCGCTGGAGGCGTTGGAGTGGCGTGAGGGAGATAAAGGAATCAAAGTCATTTTAGTTATTATATTATTCAAATTAAAATTAAAAGCAAAGGAGATGATAGATTGCCTTTTATCTATTATGTAAAAATAAATGGAAAAAGCCATAGAGCGATTAATTGGATGGTAAATCTAAGTTACCAGAATTTTAGGCGACTTGACAAACTGGGTTATTCGGAACTCACCCTATATATTAATTTAAGTGGAAATCCTCTGGAGGAAGTGAATTTAGGGCAACTTTTTCAATTCTTTCCAAATTTAGAGGCTCTGTACACTAAAAAATTAATAGAAAAAAAGTTGTGATTCGACTGCAATAACGGAAATAAATAAAAAAATAGGATTAATAGAATTCCTTGGCTTCCTTTTCGAGCCCAAGCTCCAATAAACGTTCTTTGGTAGGGATGCCCTGGTCTGTCAAGTGGTAATATTGGTAATATTCTTTTTTCATTGTTTCAAGATCAGGAACAATGCCTGCCGTACTTCCCGTTTTCAGAGGAGTCATAATGATTTTTGGTAAAGTCTCGTCTTTTGGTCGAATGCCACACTTGTAATTGTAGAGTCGCTTTAGTGCGTTGATTCGAGATGCACGAACATAAACGGCCTCATCCATTGTGACCTTTTCTCCCGTAACGGCTTCAACTATACGTATCAAATCAGTACTTCCATAGCCGAGCCCTGCAAAATAACAGATTGTAAGCGAGTTGAAGAGAACCCAAACATCTTGGAACACGCCTGTAATTCTACCCTTGTCATAAGTATCAAATCGTCCCGTCTTGTAATTGATTCCCAACACTGGAAAGATAATACCTTGATCAGTAGCACCAGTGAATCCAGAACAGTGGTCAGCGCCCCGAGGTGTTGTTGCATAATGAACCCCGAAAGATACAAAAGCACGGGGATCATGTGCTGGAAGTTCTAATCCTTTACTTTGTACTGCATAATCAATAGCACCTTTACCGATCTTTTCTGCTGCAGCTCGGGTACCTTCCGATAGAATTGCACCAATCCCTTCTTGTTTAGCGATCATTTCAGTCAATTTTACAATAGCTTCCGCATCACCCCATTTCAGCTCAAATCCGACATCCTCTTTTGTTAAAATCCCATTTTCATATAAATCAAATGCGAAGGCAACAGTTGAACCGGTAGATATGGTATCGAGTCCGTAGCGATTGCAAATATCATTACATTTACAAATAGATCCTAAATCATCATTCAAACAACTTGTTCCGAAAAAGGCAATAGTTTCATATTCGGGTTGATGGCCTTTTAACCCTGCATAAGGTCCTTCTTTGACTTCAATATGGCAACCGCAAGCAATTGGACACCCATGACAGGCATATATCTTTGTTTTAATTGTTTTACGAATCGTACCACCCGCAATCTTCTGTGTATGCGTATCTCCACCCCAATCTTCCGCACTCCACCGCCAATTTTTAAATGGAACATCACCCATTATCCACATTGTATTCAGAAACCAAGGTGTCCCATAGTTCTTTAACGAATAGACAAGCGGATTTGTGTTCAATTTACCCATTATACTTCGATTAATCTCTCTAATAGCATCTGGCTTGGCAATTTCGACTTTTTTAGTTCCTTTACAAACAATTGCTTTCAAATTTTTTGATCCCATTACAGCTCCTAATCCACATCGACCCGCAGCACGTCCATAATGGTTAATTATTGCTGCCATTTTAATTAATCTCTCGCCAGCCTGCCCAATACCTGCAAAGGCTACTTTCTCGTCGTTTAATTCTTTTTTAATAAGATTCTCAGATTCAATGGCATCCTTTCCCCAAAGGGAGGAGGCATCTCTGAGCTCCACTTCTCCTTCATTAATCCAGATGTAGGTTGGTTTTTCTGCTTTCCCTTCACAAATCACACCATCAAACCCTGCAGCTTTGAGCATAGGACCCCAATTGCCACCACAGTTGGCTTCTCCAAATATCCCCGTGAGAGGACTTTTGGAAGTCACCATAAAACGCCCTGAGCTCGGAGCAGGAGTACCGACAAGCGGACCCGTGAAAAAAAAGATTTTGTTTGCCTCCGATAATGGGTCCGTCTCAGCAGGAACTTCATCGTAGAGGAACCGAGTACCAAAACCGCTTCCCCCAATATAGGACCGAGCAAATTCTTCATCGAGGTCCTCGATTTTAAACGAACCTGCCGAGAGATTTACCCGTAAAATTTTTCCCATATATCCATACGGCATATCATTTCCTCCTAGGTCGTAATTTTGCCATATCTAATGATTCTACTCGTTTAAATCCACCAGTAGGAGATGTAGGGTCAGGAAGAATGGCTTTCTTCTTGAATAATTTCGCCATATGCCTTCCAGCATACCCTGAATCGATGAATAATCCATATTCTGGCATCAATTTAGATTTTAAGGAAACTACGTTCTTAACTTTATAGTCAAGTTCCCCAAGCCCATTTTCGGCACCTGTATTAACCTGAATATTTTCAGATACGCCTAGAAAACTTCCGCAGGCACTCAATTTAGGCAATCCTGGGTCTAATACATCCTTTGATTCAGCGACTGAGCCGATCATTCCCGGACTTTCTATGACCATATCAATACAACAGCGATCTAAAGCCACGGGATCTGTTGATGCAAGTAATCCTATATTTGGGACAATAGGCGTATCCGACCAAGAAATACAATCACACCATGGTGTGACGTCCAACGCTAGATTAATGAATCCGATATGATCTTTTCCAACAAGCTTTACTAAAGCCTTTGCAGAATCAGCAATGGCAACGGATGTAGCTTCAAGGTATTCTAACTGTTCGATAGAAGTAAAAACTCCGCATTCTAATGTGGCAAAGGTATGTGCAGTACATCCAATACACTTCTCTCGATCCCACTCTATACTGTCTTTAGTGACTTTCAAAGCTCCTACTGGACAAATTGCTTCACATCGTTCTGCATTTTCACATTTTTCGCCAATACAAAAGGAAGGATTATAAACCATCCTATGAAGGCCGTATTTTGGATGTCTGCCCATATGCAAATTTAATTTGCCTCTTTGGGATGCACAACCTACTCCAATATTTTTAATTGCACCGCCGAATGTTCCCATTGGATGTCCTTTAAAGTGGGATAGCACAATTACTGCATCAGCTTCTGCAAATCCTGTGGCAATATATTGCTCCTTTAAAAGTAATCCTTCTGGTAGATCAACTAATACATCATCACTACCGAATCCATCAGCTATCACAATAGGCGCGCCTACACTCGCCATTGTAAATCCGTTTCGAGCTACTGTCTTCAAATGATCGATGGGATTCGTTCTAGCAGCCCAAGGATGATACGGCAATGTACAAGTATCTGTTACAAAAGGTATGCCACCAGCTTTTTTAATCCGATCAACTATTGCACGTACATAAACTGGACGAATATATTGTGTATTGTTAAATTCGCCCATATGCAATTTAATGGCTACATAATCCCCTGGTTCAAAGAGATCACCAAATTTGGCTTTATCAAATAAAGCAATCATCTTTGCGACTAGCGATTGATTGTTATGTAAGGCTCTCGCGTCTGTATAATACACAGTTGCTGTCATTTCAATTTTTACCTCATTTTATTTTTTTAATTTTTAAGACGGATATTCATTCCATCGCATAATCATTTTTCTATTCCCTCTTTTTGAATTTATGGGGAAATGTTTATTTGAGGGGATAGAACATTTAAAGTGAATCAAAGGATATTTTTTGTAGAATAAGAAGATTAAAATCGATTAATAAGTGAGTTTTCCAAGTTGAAAATATCGGCGCTTATGAAGGTTGCCCTGGTTTTAGTTATAACTAAAACCAGCTTATTTCTTATTAAGTTTATTTTTGGTATCTTAATTAATAGTATCGCATTATTTGCAGATGCTATTAATTCTGGTGCAGATATCGTTGTTGCATTAGGAATAATAATTGGAATAAAATTATCTACGCGGAAACCATCTGAAAAATATCCTTATGGATTCCATAAAATCGAAAACATAATTGAGTTATTTATCTCAATAGGTATTTTCTATGCAGGTTTAACTATTTTAACAGAAGGGTTTTCGCATTTTGGAACCATCCAGACATTGAATCCGAATTTAGGGCTTATTATAACGGGAATTTCTCTAGTTATTTCACTTTTTTTGGCAATTTATCTTAATAGAAAAGGCAAACAAATGAATTCCCCTATGATTCTCGCGGTAAGTTCTGATAGTAAGGTCGATCTTTTCTCGCTTTCATTAGTTTTCATTGGAATTGGTGGTTATTATATAGGATTTCCTATTTTAGAACCAATTATGGGTATCTTTTTGGCATTTTTCATATTTAAGGTGGCAATTGAGATTTTTATCCATGGAACGAAGGTTCTTTTGGATGCTGTGATGAATTACGAAAAATTAGATTTAATCAGACAACTATTAGAAGCACATCCACAAGTTCTAGCAGTCGAGAGTCTAAAAGCTCGAAGCGGGGGGCGCTACTATTTTGTAGATGCCAAAATAAAAACATCCATAAAATTAATTAAAAAAGGTCATGAGCTAAAAGATAGTTTAGAAAAAGATATCTTACAGAAATTCCCCGAACTTTTTAAAGTTAATATCTATATTACGCCTGAAAGAAAAGAATATGTTCGTATTGCAATCCCGCTTATAGAAAACCATGGTTTAGAATCAAAAATTTCAGAACATTTCGGATCTGCTCCCTACTTTTTATTTTTTGATTATAAAGAGAAAGCCATTTCCAATATAAATTACTCTCAGAATCCGTTCCTGCAACAAGAGAAACAAAAAGGAATAGCCGTTGCAGAATGGTTGGCAAAAAACTCAGTGGATAAAGTATTTGTAAAGGAGCCATTAAAAGGAGGGGCACAATTGGCATTAGAAAAACATCTTATAGACATTAAATTGACCAAAGAATCTAGTGTCAGAGATTTTCTCTCAAATTTTCCGAAAAATTAAGATTTCTTCGCATATTTTTTATTTTTAATGAGAAAAACTTTCAGCCATGCTTCCCGAGCTGGTCCCTTTTCGTAAGTAAGTATCTTTTGGATTGCCTTTTGTTTTTCTTCGTAGGGCATTAATGGTAATTTTTCATTCAAAATTTCCAAGATAACTTCTTCTTCGCTTTTAACAATAGTTGGAATAATTCCTGATTCAAGAGGTGCTCCTTGTTCCTTTTGACGTTGCGCAATTAAAGAGTCGGCTGTTTCTAAGGATTGCGAGGGTTTATTTGTAGAAGCAGGCGTTGTAAGTTGCCTATTACTTTGAGTCTGTGAACTCGGAGGTGGTGCAGAAGGCACAGAACCTGAATGAAATTGAGAGCTTGGAGTGCTAGGTGGCTGGCTTGGTAGAGAATTTGGTTCTCTTGGAGCCGATTTAGGTTGCTCTACCGATGATAGATGTGGACTTTGAACGGATGTTTTAGATGGAGTTATGTTAGGTACTGAAAAAGTTGGTTGTGAAGGTTCACGTTTAACAGTAGGTTTAGTGACTTTTTTGGAGATCAGTAAATTTTCAGTAAGTGCTTTTAAGATTTGTAGTTTTTCAGTTAAAGAATCGACTGGTTTCGGTGTGGGTGTAGATGTGGTATCTGGCGATGGGGCAGAAGATTGATCAACAGGAAGATTTGATGATGGAGGGGAAGTATTAGTAATTGAAGACAAAGGTGACTTTTGTGGAGAAGCTGGGGGCGATAACGAAGATGGAGTAGAAGGAAAAGAAGTAGATGTTTCTTTTGATGGGGGTGCAGAAGATGGAGGGGGTATTGGGGCTGAAATCGAAGATGCGCGTGAAGCTACTTCTTCGGAGAAAGATGAGGGCACTTCAGCCATAGATAATGAAGAGGGGGGGTTAATTTCCTGTTGTGGCATATCAAGGATTTGTGGTTCAAGTTCAGCATCATCAGGCACAATTAATGCCTGAATTTGAAGAGCTCGTTCTTTAAATTGTTTTGCAATATCAGGTTCATCTAATTGGAGTGAGATTTCAGCAAGTTGATTAAATAAATCGGGAAGTAAATCATAATCATCGTCTTGAAGGAAGGCTTCCACTTGAGATAGAAGTTCTTCGCGCTCATTTTTTAAGAGTTTCCTTTCTTTTTTTGAGAGATTCTTTCCCATTACATCATCTCATTTAACCCAAGCAAATACTTGTTCATACGCGATCTTATGCATCCATGTATAGTCTTACTAGCTTGATTGGTCTAGATTTTTCGCTTTTTAAATTTCTTTAAGACGTATTAAGGTATTATACTCAACCTTAATCTTAAATTTTAGGCTTATAATTATTATCAAGGAAGAATCCTTTGTTAATGCATCTTAATAGATCTGGTTATATTCATGCCACTAACAACTGTATCGATAGAATTAAGCAATGGTCGTAAAGAAATATTATATTACCCAAGTAGCGTTGTTAAGGAATTTTTTCAAGAAGATCAACTGTTCAAATGGCAAGACTTCATTCAATTAGCTTTAGATTCTATAAAAGAAGCAGATAAACGCGTTCTTCAAAAGTATGGCTATCCTTGCATTGGTTGTATTCTCTTAAAACAAAAATTAATGAAATGGGAAGAAGAATTCAAAGAAGAAATTGTAAAAATTGTAAAAATTCATGAATTCAAATATTAAAGGTTATATATTTTTTTCATGTAATTAATAAAAGAAGTTAGGGTTTGTTGGGCTGAATTAACAGTACTGCCTAGAGCTACGAGAAAAATGGTGGTACTTCCTTGATGAGGGAATGGTGGTGTGCTAATTTTAATTTTCATCTGAAATTCAGGTGGAATTGTAAGAGATTTAATTTCAGTAGCGAGTTCTAATTTTGAGAAAACAGCTGCACCTGTAAGTGTTATTTTGGAAGGAATCTCTCCCTGAAGTGCATCTAAAATTAGGCGTGCAGGATTTGGAGACAGCACTTCACGTAATCCAATATAGGATGTAGTGATCCTTGGATTTATTTCAATGAGGAATGGTGCATAGGAAAATACGAAGTCGATACCTACATAACCTTGAAACCCTTCAATATGTTCTAGTATTTTCTGTGAATTTTGGAATGCTTCTTCTCGAAGGGTATGAGAAATAGGCAAATATCCCCCTTGATATTCAGATTGCTGCCCCGGAGGCGCAAGTCTGACTAATTGCGCATTTAAACTGATTGGACGAACTTCTCTCTGGCTCACTATCGCAGAAACACTTACATCTAATCCATTAATATATTTTTGGATTTGAAATGTATCTAAGGTAGTTTCTTTTTGGACTGTTTCTAAACCCGCGCCGATATTTTTTTGATTTGCAACAATACAAATTCCACTACCACCCACACCATCAATTGGTTTAAAAACAACGGGATACCCAATTTGTTGACATATTTTATCAATGATTTCTTGTTTCTCAGAAAATCCAACGCGAATCGCGCTTGGTACCAAAACATGGGCATCTAATGCTTTTCTATGGGTTTCTGCCTTATTAGTGGCAATTCGAATGGCGTCAGAGGACGGTCCAATGAGACGTTTCCCAGCCTTTTCAACTTGCCTCGCTAAATTAAATAAAGTATTTTCAGATTCGGGGGCAATTAATAAAACTGCATCTACATCATTTATAAGCGTCTCAAAGATATCATCAAAAGAATTCTGCTGAATCTCAATTAGATTGTCGGCATTAAGATATTGTTGAACTGGCTTTAAACGTGCATCCAATGTAGTTACAATTTCCTCTCCCAAAGCTTTGAAATCTGTTACAACTGCATTTAACATCGCAAATCCTTCAGGAAATAATCCCGACGCTATCGGATCTCCAGTAAAGCCGCCTCCTGTAATGTGTTCATAAATGAAAATACGAATCTAAGTCACATCCTCTATTTTAGAAAAGTGGAAGAAAATTTCGTTTAGGAATTATTCTTAAAAAAAAGGAAGGAATCCCCTACCCTATCCGCTATTTTTAGTAGCTCTTTCGATTTTCTCACGAATAGCCTGTCTAATAAACTCTGGTATTGACGTGAACCCCTCTTCCTTATGATTGTTTATATATTTTTCAATTCTTTCTATTAGTGGTATCGGTAAGGACACTTGACGGTATCCACGTTCTTTCAATACCATTCTCATACACCGTATTTCTTTCTTTTTTACTCTAAATTAGGGTTCTTCGTTCTTTTTAATATTAAATTTTTTTCTTATTTTTTGAGCTGTACAATCCTAACGCATTATATAATCTTTTTCTATGGATTAACGATAGTATATGATTGAGGGGATCGTGTATATCTAAATCCTAAATATTTCTCAAGTTATTCCATTCTTCCTTAAAAAAATTGTGATTATTTTAAAATAACACATTCAAATGGTTCTAAAAGAATATCACCCGAGTTTTCATATTGAAGAAGGATTTGGCTTTTAGGATGTGTTGAAAAAATCAATGACGGAGTAGAGATGGGCGCCGGTAAAACAAGCTGTTTTTTAGAAAAATTTAGAATTATTGCGAGCGTTTGATCTGGATGGACTCGAAAATATAACAAATGGGTTTTGGAAGGGGGCTCTAATTGTAAGGTACCTTCTTGTAAGGCAATATTATCACGCCTAACTTTCAGTAATCGGCGATAAAAATTGAGTAAGGAATTGGGATCTGTTTCCTGGATTTCAACATTAATTTTTGGGTATGTTTTTGAAATTTTTAACCAAGTTTTTACCTCTGGGTCTGGAGAAAAGCCCGCATTAGGATCTGCAGACCATTGCATTGGCGTTCGACAGCCATCCCGGGTTAATGAAAATCCAAATCGTTTAGACTGGGTGATGGGCATCCACCAATATTTACGGGCAACTGGATCTTGGCTTTTACGCAAAGAAAATTTGACTTGAGGCATACCAATTTCCTCCCCATAATAGATATAGGGGACACCTCTTAAGGTTAGCTGTAACGTTGCCATCACTTTCGCCTTTGCTGGGTCATTCGAGAATCGGTAGATCATCCGCATCCGATCATGATTACTATAAACATAGGTAGGTGTATAGGGTGGTGGGAGTAAATTCTCGATCTCTGACACCAAGGCATGAATCTTCTTGGGGTTCATAGGTATCGATGAAAACGGAAAGATAAATACTGTATTAAGCCCATTATTATTCGGACCATAATAACGGCGAAGTTGGTCCATAGTGCCTTGAATCTCGCCCACTAAAAATCGGGGTGGAGAATATTCATCAATTAATTTTCGCAATTCGATCGCAAATTCAAAATTTTCAGGTCGGTGTAAATCATAAACATGTTCCTGAAAGAACGCTCTATTATGTGTTTCTCCTGGTAATAAAGTCCAGCATCGGGGATTATCTCGAAATTCAGCATCGACAAATGTTGCATGAAAAATATCCAATCGAAATCCATCTACTCCTCGATCTAACCAGAAACGACACGCATCAAACATTGCTTCCTTGACCTCAGGATTCCGCATGTTTAAATCCGGCTGGAATGGAAGAAAATGAAAGTAATACCACTGTTCCGTAGTTTCATCATACCTCCAAGCACATCCCCCGGTCATGGCTTTCCAATTATTTGGAGGCTTCTTTCCGTTCTTCCCTCGTCCCTCTCTCCATATATACCACTCGCGTTTTGGATTGTCCCGGCTGGAACGCGATTCAAGAAACCATGGATGCTTATCTGACGTATGATTCAACACCATATCTAAAATAATCTTAAGCCCACGTTCATGAGCCTTCGTAAGCAATTCATCAAAATCAGCTAGCGTGCCATACACTGGGTCGACATCCACGAAATTCGTAATATCATACCCGTGATCTTCTTGAGGGGATGGATAAAAAGGATTAAACCAAATTGTTTCTATACCTAACTCAACTAAATAATCCAGTTTCTCAATTACGCCTCTTAAATCTCCAATTCCATCGCCCGTAGAATCTTTAAAGGAGCGAGGATAAATCTGATACACCGTAGTTTTTTGCCACCATTCAAATTTCACGTTCATACTTGACCGTTCCTTTTTCCAAATATGTACATTAAAATTAATACACTTTCAAAATTTTGGCATTTTTAATTTATTATATCTCGTAAAATCACATATTTTCAAAAAAAAGAAGAAAATAAAAAATTATGGTTCGAATAGGTCTTTTGAATCGATCCCAATCCCTATTCCTAATAGCAAACCACGAAACTTGTTATCGATAGTAATTGAAGATTGAAGAGGAAATACGCCATGCCCTGAATGCGGTGTTAAACATTTAAGATCTTCACAGAGGAGCGCAACACATTTTGGGCAATAAAAAAGATACGTAGAATCACTTAGCGGCTTTTTACATTTGTTATTGCTGCAAGTTTGAGATCTAATAATTCTTTCAGCATTTTCACGTTCTTCTTTAGGTGCTTTTGAATTTTTTAGAATCTCAATATATTTTTTCAATTCAGATTTTGCTAAACTCATCCATATTTACTCCTTTTTGGTTTTCAGAAGAAATAAATGATAGCGGCAACTAAAATAAACACAATTCCTAACGTGGCACAATAATAGGCAATCATCAGTTGCTTTGCTTTCTTATCATTTAATACTGAATTCATTGTAATACAGAACACAGTGTTTTTAATGATCTCATCTTTAATTTCTATTGGTTTTAGTTTGTATAGCTCGTCAATTTCCTTGAAACTCTTCGGCTTGGAAGGATAGGTGTATTTTTTTAATCTGATTACATATAGCGAAACGACACCTGTCGCCGTAAAGAAAATAATACTTCCACCGAAGAAGATATTAAATAATAACTCAGTAGTTGAAATGCCCGCGATTAAACCCGTTATTAATCCCGCAATAAATCCTGAAAAACCGATTAACATGCTCGCTTTATTCTCGATAGTATCCTTACGCTGTGCCTCAAGAGCATATCGTTTATCATAGACATCATATAACACATCAAGTGTCTGCTCGTTCATCACTGGCTCGCTTTCTTTCTGTTCTCCACTCAACCTTAATTCTCTCCTTTTTTTATAACTATTGATTATCTCTTAAAAATACTTTTACTTCTCTTAAAAATACTTTTCTCTCTTATTGAGTTGAATATTTTGAGTTAGTTAATTTATTTTATGCATATTTATTCCCCCCTAATAACATTAATTCCCATTTAATCCTCTTATTATTTCGGTGGTTCTTTTTTTTACCTAATTCATCTTATTCCCTTAAATATATTTTTTCTCCTTCCTAAAATAGCACTAACCTTATGGAAAATAAGAGTAAACAGTGGCAAAATCCTTAAATTTGAATTTTTGAATTATACTTACT
>SUPS01000118.1 GCA_005191415.1 Candidatus Helarchaeota ASGARD archaeon Hel_GB_A | reverse complement strand
AATTGATACAAATAAATTCAAAATAAATTGCGAATTTTACCAAAGAATTCTGATTTTTTTGAAATTTTATTGAATTTTACTAGGGAAAGGATAAATTGTATCAATTAAAAGCTATCTTCTTTGGGAAAATTAACGGCGACATTTTTCTAGAATTAGCGGATTTGATTATCAAAATCTTATAATTCTAGTTTATTTATAAGTTAGACATAATCCTTACAAAAAGTTTAAAATAGGTATTTTTTGTGGGAAGAACGTAAGTTATCCCTTTTGGGGTTTTTCTATGAGGAGGTTAAGTAAAATTTTGCACCTCTCAAATCAAAAGCATTTCGTTCTTCGCGTTACATCTAATCAAGTAAAGAATCTGAAAATTGGGCAACCAGTTGTGACAAAAGAATTGACCGAGATAGGTCGAATATTTGATATTTTTGGACCCGTGAATAATCCATTTGTTTCTATACAACCAAAAGAGGAAGTTACTGACCTCAAAAAGCTAATAGGGGAGGTTATATATAGTTTTGAAAAGAAAAAACCCCAAAAGAAGGGAAAACGCAGAAAATAATGGAGAGGATACATATGGGAGATAGTCAAAGTGTGTCATTTTTCACTCTTGAGATCAAATCCTGTAGTGAATGCGGGAACACGCGATTAATCAAGGATTATGAACGGGCTGAAATCATTTGTATGAATTGTGGCTTGGTTTTACGAGAACGTTTAATGGACGATGGGCCAGAATGGCGAGCTTTTGATATGGAGCAGTTGGATAAGCGAGCGCGAGTAGGGGCACCTTCTACATATACAATCCATGACAAAGGCCTTTCTACAATGATAGATTGGCGAAATCAGGACATCTTTGGTAAAAATCTGACCCCGAAAAGACGTGCCCAAATTTATCGCCTTCGTAAATGGCAAAGGAGAATTCGCATTTCAGATGCGAAAGAACGCAATTTAGCCGTTGCCTTATCCGAATTGGATCGTATGGCGTCTCATTTAAGTTTGCCGCGTAATGTAAGGGAAGTAGCGGCGATGATTTACCGAAAAGCTGTAGACAGTCGGATTATTCGAGGACGTTCAATTGAAGGCGTTTGCGCAGCTGCATTATATGCAGCATGTCGGCAATGTCGGATTCCTAGGACCCTTGAAGAAATTGCGGCAATCGCAAAAGTCATCAAAAAAGAAATTGGGAGAAATTACCGGTATATTGCCAGAAAATTGAAAATGAATATACCACCTACAGATCCTATCGATTATGTTTCGCGCTTCGTTTCAGATCTTAGATTATCAGGCGGTGTCCAACGAAAAGCAATCGAAATATTACGAGAGGCGGTTACAATTGGGTTAACAAGTGGGCGAGGACCAATGGGGCTTGCCGCAGCTTCGATATATATTGCAAGTCTCCTACTTAATGAAAGGCGTACCCAAAGAGAAATAGCAGATATTGCAAAAGTCACAGAAGTAACTGTCCGAAATCGATATAAAGAATTGGTAGATAAATTGGATATAGATGTGATTATCTAATTAATTGCATTTCATAACTTTTCTTTCTTATTTTTGTTATAACCATAAAATTCTTTATCTCAGTTTGTCGAAACTCATTGAATAACAATGTTAATGGGGAGATTTTGTAGTTATTCCTTTTTTAAAATAATTTTTATTAAGGTCATTTTTCCAATAATATATTAGAGAAATTGAATATAATACTGAAACCTTTCTTTCCTAAAAATAACCCTCCATTAACAAAGTATTAACCAATTTGGCGAATCTTATGAAAAGAGTTACAGAAAAAGATGCATACGAAGTAATTCGGTCGGCAGGGAGTAAAGGCTTGCTACAGTCAGATTTATGGCGGAGTTTGAATACCAATTCACGAGAAGGAAGTCGAATAGCTACAAAATTAGAGAAAAAAGGATTGGTTCGAAGAACAAAAGAACTATGTGATGGACGATGGACCTATCGACTCTATGTTGATGAAAGGACTCAGGTTTCTGATGTTCTCTGGTGTACCTTAAATCATTGTCCCTGTTTTACCTGTAAAAATTTGTCACAATGTGGTGTAGGACATTCTGTATCGCCTAATAATTGCATTGAATTGGATAAATGGCTTATCGATCAAGTCGCTGAGAAAAATGGGAAAGAAACTCTTGATGAATCAGAAGAAAAAACAAACTAAAGTATAAATTTTTCACGTCTCTTTTTATAGGTTTTTCCAATTAGATACAATTCAGGACTTTTTTTTCGTGATGCTTCAGGTTTAAACAGTGCAACATATTCAAAATTGAGTTTCAAATGGTCTCTAATCTTTTTTGTAGATGGACCATCGAATAATTTCAATACTAAATGACCTCCTTTCCTCAAAAATAGAAATGCAAGTTGTAATATTTTTTCTGTTAAAAATAATAGGCGGGCATAATCGGTTTCCCTATGCCCAGTAATTTTAGGGGAGCAGTCGCTGAGAATCACATCAACTTCTGTGGGAAGGCTTTCTTTCAATTTAGTGATTATAGTAGAATCTGTGATATCGCCTTTAATAAAATCAACTTGTTTAATGGGCGCTATATTGGCTAAATCAACCCCAACTATTGAAATATCATCTCCAAATTGGCGTTTGACTTCCTCAATCCAGCTCCCTGGTGCACAGCAGAGATCTAAAATAAGATTTGCCCCGTTAAGGATTTTAAATTTTGTTTGAATCTGTCGTAATTTGTAAGCCGCCCTCGATCGCATTCCTTCTTTTTGGGCTTGAATATAATACTTATCTTTTTTCTGTTTCTTAATCCAATCTTTTCCCATCGTTCTTGCTCTGTGGAATTATAGCTATATTCAATATTGATTTATATTCATATTTCATATATTAAAGAGGTATTGATATGGGGCTTTCAAGAATTTTAGCAATGAAATTTTCAAAGTTCATCGATAAATTCCTTATGAGACCGTTTAAGGACCCTATTAAGACCCAAGAAAAGTTTTTTTTGAAGTTAATTCGTCGAAATCAGAATACCATTTTTGGAAAACGTCACAATTTTTCTCAGATTTATTCTATCAAGCAATTTCAAAGAAATTGTCCGATTTATGGGTATGAAGATTATAAACCGTACATAAAACTTATTTTAGAAGGAAAACCGAATGTACTGACACGGGCTAAGCAAGTATATTGGGGTCAAACCCCAGGGACTACTGGAACACCTAAATTAATTCCTATTGTAAATCATACCTTTAAAACTGTAAATCTATCAATTATTTGTATTTTAATATCGTATATCATGGAAGATCCTCCAAACAATTCACGATTTTTAGATGGTAAGAGCTGTTTTTTAGCAGCTTATCCATTACTTCGGTATGAGGGGGAATTGCCGGTTGGCCATGGAACAGGTCTCTTCTCATATTATCGTGGAGGCACACAAATTTGGAAATTATTCACCAAATCCCAGTTATATATTCCGATACACCTATATAAAATTAGAGATATTGAAAAAAGGTATTATCAATTAGCCAAGGAGATAATTCACAAAGATATTCGCTTATTTTCAGGAGTTCCATCTATTGTAGCGAATACATTAGAAAAAATATTGGAATATGCTCCAAAACTAGGAGTAAATATACGTAAAATACATGATATTTTTCCAAATTATCACTTTAATTTCTTTGGAGGCGTTTCTCCTAAATTTTACGAAAAGAAATTAGAAATGTTAATAGGACGTAGAATTGATTATCGGGAGCATTATTCCGCAACAGAGGGGGTTTTAGGCATCCAACTTCAAGAAACACCAGGATTTACTCCAATGATTAATGCCAACTTTTTTGAATTCGTTTCGGTGAAAGATCCTGAAAAACGCTATGTTATAAATGAAATAAAGAAGAATAAAGAGTATTATATCTGTATATCAGCATTTAATGGGCTTTATGCATATAATTTGGATGATATCATCAAATTCATCTCTGTGGATCCTCCACTTTTTGTCTTTCTTGCTCGGAAGGGAGTTGTCAATCTTGTTGACGAAAAATTATCGCATGAAAATATCCTCTATGCAATTAATCAGACTAATCAAGAATTCAATACAGTACTCACTGACTTTTCAGTCATTGGTCTGCGTATGCCTAATTATCACTATCTTTTTATCTTAGAATTTCCCCCAAATTCACATCCAACTTCGTATTCTGAATACTTAATAACGCTTGATAAGTTTTTACAAAGAACAAATGTAATTTATAGGTTTTTCCGCAAAGAATCCGGGATACTAAAAGCTCCACGAATGTGGGTACTTCAAACTGGAAGTTTTTCGAAGGTATTAACCGAACGAGTTGGACAAGGTATGTCACCAGAACAAATTAAGATACCACATCTCACAGATGACCTTTCAATAAAAAAATTATTTGAAGATAAGGTGAAAATAGAAATATCACTTTAAAAAACATGGAGAATCATTCATTTGAGAGGATTTTTTCTTTTCGGCTGTATATAAACAAATCAACTAATCCTTTTATGTTTCCCCCGAGAGTAATTTTTACAACATTGTCTCGACCATATCGATCTATTAATTTTTCTAATTCTCTTCGTAAAAAATGAGAAAAACGAATGGTGATTAATAGAATCAAGATAAAGAAAATTGAGAAGAGGAGCGTGAAAATTAATGGTAATAAGTATTTTTTCCAGAAAGAGCTCATAATTATGCACCATTTTTTTGCTTTGATATAGATCCTAGCATACTTAATATGTTTTGGAGACGATATGGACTTTTTACAGTGCGAAATAGTTCTCTTAAAAGAAATTTAGGACGAGAAAAAAATTCAATAAAGGCTTTATCAATTAATTTTTCGATAATTTTACGTTTTACAGCAGTCGGATATATATCTGCAGCTATTATATATTTGTTCCAATCTTTTTCTTCATTAATTAGTCCTTTTTGAACTGCATCAGCCCAAATTTCTGAACCTTGGAGGACATATAATAATTGAAATTGGACAAAAGTCAAATCGAGTTCTAGACCAAATCGTAGAGTATGAATTATTTCCTGAATTGTTTCATCAGGTCCTCCAACTACGAATAGCCCAGCTATATTTTCTATTCCTGCTTTTTTCACATTTTTAATAACCTTTTTTGTCATTTCAGGAGTAATTTGTTTGTCATAATAATCTAATATTCTTTGGTTTGCACTTTCAATTCCTAATAACAGATTGTAGCAGTTGGCATACTGCATTGTTTTTAGAATTTCTTTAGAACCTTGATCTACCCGCCCTTCACAGCTCCAAATCATATCTATTTTCTCTTTTTTCATTCTTTGGCATAATTTTACGGTTCTCTTAGGATTTACAATAAAACAATCATCTACGAAGCTGAATTCTTCATAGCCTTTACTCTGTAGGTAGTGAAGTTCAGAGAGCACATTTTCAATGGAGCGAGCTCGCCAAATCCCTCTCGAGTTAGAAACGACATGGACTGCACAGAATTTACATCGAAAAGGACACCCCCGAGAGGTTGCTAAAATCGTGAATTTATGCGACCCCATACGGTAGTTAAAATCAATTAATTCTTCACGATTGGGAAATGGAATAGCATCTAGGTTTTTAATTGGAGAAGGGAGAGGATTAGCATGAATTATTCCATCTTTTCGATAACTCAATCCTGGTATATCTTTCAGATCACCGCCTTTTTCGATAAATTTAATAAATTTCGGAAATGTAAATTCTGTTTCACCTCGAAGGCAGAAATCAATGTATTCATAATTTTTTAGTAAATGTTCGTAGGAGAGAGTTGCTATTACGTTTCCGAAAACGATTACCAGATTTTCATTCCAATTTTTGGCTAATTTAGCAATTTCAAGTGCAGAAGGGAGCGAGATCGTCAAAGGTGATAATCCTAGAATTTCTGGATCCCTTCTCTTTATCCATTTTAGTGTTTTGTCTGTTGAATACCCTAATACATCCTGATCAAGAATTTTAACTTCATGTCCTTCGCGTCTCAGGATTTCACCATTATAAAGTAGGCCTAAAGGAGGCCACGACTTTTGCCTCGTCGCAATATCCAAATCCTCTTCAATAACTGGCGCAGGATTGATTAACGCAAGTCGGACCAAATGAACCCTTCCAAAATTGATTCTAACCAAAAGTGATAAAGATTTTATTTTCACTTAATTAATCTAATGGCAATGATTAATCTTCGAAAATTTGTTTTTATTAGAATAATAGCTTTGATATTATATACTCTTTCAATTATTATAATACCATTTTTAATCGGTTTCTCATATTATTTAAAAGATAAGATTGATCTCGCATATAAAGAATATGGAGTAAATGAAACAATTAAATTAATTAATATGTGGGGAATTTTTGGCCTTTTGACTATAATTTTTAAACCAAAAAAAAAGAAATCCAAGAAAAATTCTTAAAATTTGACAAGGTTCAATAGATGAAAGTCATTTTACTCTATCCAGGTGTAATTGTTGCCGCGGATATGACGGAAAAAAAGTTTAAAGAAGTTCCAAATTATCATATACCTTTAGGAATTTTATATTTAGGGCAAGTATTGAAAAATGCAGGGCATGATATTACCTTATTTGATCATTTTATATCAAAATTGTCAGTAAATGAAGTGGTGGAGTGGATTAAAAAGAAGGATCCCGATGTTTTAGGGTTTTCTGTTTTATCTGCAACTTTTGCTACGGCAAATGCAATTGCAAGGAAAATAAAAGAGTGGAATCCAAATCTTCTTATAGTATACGGAGGTTATTTACCTACATTTTGTTCTCGAGAGATATTAAAGTATTGTGATTATGTTGATCTTATCGTTCGAGGTGAAGGAGAAGAGACATTTGTTGACCTCTTAGATTCTTTAGAGAAAAGGAAATCGCTAAGTGGAATTTTAGGTATTTCTTATAGAAAGAATGGATCAATAATGGAAAATCCTGATCGCCCACTGATCCAAGATCTAGATAAAATTCCTTTTCCGGATCGGAAATTACTCCAGCGATCATATCAATTTCATGGTAAAATTACAACAATCATTTCAACACGAGGGTGTCCGTATAGATGTCGATTTTGTAGTTGCTGGAAATTTTCTCGAGGAAAATGGCGGCTACGATCAATTGAAAACGTTATTGAAGAAATGAGTTACCTACAATCAGAGGGTTATCGAGAATTATTATTTACAGACGATTGTTTCAATGCAAACCCAAAACGAATTTTGAAATTTGCACGATTGATAAAAAAGGAGAAACTTGATTTTGATTGGCATATAAATGGAAGAATAAATCGGAGTGAGGCTCAATTATTGAGAACCATGGTTAAAACAGGGTGCAAAACAATAATATATGGTATTGAGAGTGCAAATCAGCGTATTCTTGATTATTATCATAAAAGAACCACGCCTTCCATGGCAATAACCGCTGTGAAAAATGCGAAAAAAAGTGGGATTGAATATATCGGCGCTGGATTTATTATTGGGGCGCCTATTGAAACACAAGAAGAAGTTTTGAATACTATTAAATTTGGTTTGAAACTTCAAAGATATGGTCTTACAGCCCTCCAATTTCAATTACTTTTTTTATCCCCGGGTACCGCACTCTACGAGCAATATCAATCCATGGGTTACATTGATCAAGAGAAAGATTGGGGACGCGAACTCATTGCAGTTGAAGTGGTTCCCAGTTCATTAACGCGGCAATATCTAGAAGTTTTGGCAAAAAATGCATATAAAAAATTTATTACAAATAAGCGTTATCTAATCTATGAATATTTAAAGTCAATAAGAAGTTCATACCGACTTCAAGGATTATATCGATTGCTTCAACCAAAATAATTTTAACTAAAAGTTCGATTTCAATCCTTATGAGCAACCACATTGGACTTTTTGATATTGGATGTCTTAGAAGATAAATTTATTAATTCAAAAATTCCAAATAAACCCTTATAGGATAATAATCGGATAACCTCGTCTCGACCTCTTTTTTCTAAGGCGCGTCTTAAAATTCTTTGAAGATATATAGAGAAGAGCCTCGCTCCTAAGATTAATGGTATAATAAAAACGAGGATTAACCCTTTGAATAAAAATTTAATCACTTTATCGTTTTTCATCCTAATAAATAGCTCCTATTCTGAATTTTTTTATGGAATGAATTAATGTATTGAGGTAATAATCATTTGTCAATGTATTGAAAATGAGTTTCGTGAGATACCTTTTGTTAAAAAATCGTACGAACCCTTCATCTATTATTTTGAGTAGAACATTCGTTGGTACTGCAGTGGGGCAAATATCAGGAACTCTGAAACTTTTTTTCCAATCGTTTTGGGTGGGTTGATAATATCTTTTTTCCACTAGTTCTTGGTAGATGGAAGAAATTGGAAGCGTTTCTAGTATTTGTATAACAATAAAGGAAAGATCTAATGCATTAGCAAACTTTATAGTATTAATACATTCATTAATAGTTTCTCCAGGGGCACCTAAGATAAATGATCCATAAATAATATCCATTCGCGCTTTTTTAGCAGTTTCAACGGCTTGTTTAATTTGTTTAATAGTAATTCCTTTTTGATAATAATTTAAAATTCGTTGGTTTCCACTTTCAATACCAAATGTAACTTTTTTACAGTTTATAGAAACAAGTGCTCTCATCAAATTAAGTGATACATTGTCAATTCTACAATCACCAGAGTAGTTTAAATCATCTAGTTTATTTCTTTTAATTTCAGCGCATAATTGGAATATTCTTTTCTGATTTAATGTGAAATTATCATCTACGAATAAAATATCTTTATAACCTTGTTCTTTTAGGAGTTGAAGTTCTTCAATTACGTTATTTACAGAGCGAGGGCGCCAAACCTTTCCCATTATTGCTGAAAAAGAGCAAAATCGGCAATTGAAAGGACAACCTCTGCTTGATAAAAGGGAGGTCGATTTATTTTGGAGCCTATAATTGAAATCAATCAATTTGCGATTTGGGACTGGAAGTTCATCTAAATTCTTGATTTTTTCCGGGATAGGAGTAGATTTTATGGTATTATTCTTGCGATAGGTAAGCCCTTTAATTTCATTTAGATTTTTATTGTTCTTAGAAAGGAAATTGATAAGATTTAATAAAACATATTCCCCTTCGCCCCTAATACAAAAGTCAAAATTCACTGTTCTCATTAATTGTTCAGGAAAAAATGTAGCAAAGTAGTTTCCTGCTATTGTAATAAGGTTTGGGTTCCAATTTTTTAATTTTTTATGGAGATCAATTGTCGTCAATAGATTATCAATTAGTACTGAAAAACCCACGATTTTTGGGTTTAATTTCTTTATTAATTTTAATAATTCTATGTTGCTTACGCCTGTCACAGTTTGATCATAAACTTTAACACTATAACCATGTTCATTTAGAATCTGTCCTAAATAAAGAAGACCCAGTGGTGGAACGGCAACTTGTTTTATGAGATATTTTCTTTCTTGTCCTTGTTCATCAACAAGATTCGCTAGGTTCAATAACAATATATCCATTGACGATTACTTCTATTTATTAGAATAAATAAATTATTCAAACAAAAAATAAAAATAAACTGGAATTATTGGTGAATACAGAGTGAATTTTATCCGTTTTTTCAGTAAAATCTTAGCTAAACCATTTTATCGTTATTTAATTAAACCTACGAAAGAACCATTGGAAATTCAGAAGGTACTATTAGCAAAAATTCTTAAAATTAATCAGAATACTACTTTTGGAAAAGCTCATAAATTTAACCAGATTTCATCCATAAAAAAGTTTCAGGAATTTTTATTGCCTCATTCATATGAATATTTTCGCCCTTATATAGATAAAATGACGAGAGGAGAGAAAGATATTTTAATCCCGGGGAACCCGTTATATTGGGGAAAAACGGCAGGTTCTACAGGAGCACCTAAACTTATTCCTATTACTGCGAGGAGCATTAAAAACGCAATTCGAGGTACTCTTCTTATATATCTCTCATATATAGCCGAAAATCCACGCGAGCATTCAAAATTTCTAGATGGGACAGTTTGTTTCTTTAATGCCAATCCTGTTATTGAATATATGAATGGAATTCCTGTAGGATTTGGAACTGGAGTGTTTAATCAATCTAGTCAAACACAATTTTGGAGCCCAATTTATAGGAAAATGACATATTCAACAGGACATTTGTTTCGAATAAAAAATATTCAGCAACGGTATGAGCAACTTGTTCGTGAAATAACACAACGAGATATACGAGTATTTTCAGGAGTTACAACAGTAGTTTTGGGTTTGTTAGAAATAATTTTGAAATATATACAGGAAAAAAATCCAAATATAAAATGTATAAAAGATTTATTTCCCAATTATCAATTTTCAATACTTGGTGGAGAATCTCCAAAGTTCTATGAACCGCGCTTATTTTCCGTGATTGGTGAAAGAATCGATTATCGGGAAGTTTATGGGGCGACAGAGGAGATAATAGGGGTACAACTCCAAGATTCTCCAGGTTTAACACCTTTACTGACTGCCAATTTTTTAGAATTCTTACCTTTAAACTCAACAGAACGCTTATTAATTCATGAAGTGAAGAAGCAGGTCGAATATAAACTACTTATTACAAATTTTAATGGGTTATATACCTATATGCTTGGTGATGTTGTTAAATTTATAAGCACTGATCCTCCACTGTTTATTTTTTCGCATCGAGAAGGAACAATCAATATGGCATCGGAAAAAATGACAGTCCAGCAAATTTCTGAGGCACTTACCTTAACAAATGAGGAACATAACTGTTCGATTATGGAGTACTGTGTCATTGGAAAATATACTCCAAAGCCACATTATATTTTCATTCTTGAATTCCTTCCCCATCAAACACCCCAAAAGGAAAGAGAATATTTGCAATCGTTGAATCAGAATCTCATGATTTGTAACCCAGTCTATCGAGAGCAATTAATTGGTATTCGGGCAATGAACGAGCCTATTCTATGGATTGTTAGAAAAGGAACCTTTTCCGAATTAGAACAACAGAATTTAGAAAGGGGTTTGCCTATGGGGCAGCATAAAATCCAGCATTTATCTATTAATGAGAAAATATTGCAAAAATTTGAAGATTATATTCAGAAAGTAGTTAGGCTGAATTGATTCCAATAGTTTTAATATTAATTTTAATTATTTTAAAGTAAGAATTAAAATGAGATTTAAGGGTTAGTTAATGGTCAAGAAATTAAAAATAGTCGCATATAGCCTTTTGACATTCCTAATTATCACGATAATATTAGCAATTATTGATATTCAATTTCCATTTTTATATGAAATTCTTGGGGTTGGGTGGTTAATTATCCATAATATCATTACTTTTCTTATAAATACTTTTGTTTTTGTATTTTATTATAATTTACCTACCTACTTCCTTTGGAGTTTCATCCTTATGGCGATTCATGTTATAATTTATACCATTAGTTACAATATGATTAAAAAAAGACGGGTTGGAGGTTCGATTATAAGTGTATTGTGTTTTATTGTTTGGCTAATTTTATTCGAATTAAGTATAGTATGGGGGATTTTAGGGTTATTATGTAATCCATTTTGGGTAATTGAATGGAAACTTATTCTGTTGGTCATGGCAATTCCTTTATTATTCATATTTTTCTTTTTTCTAAATGTTTTAAGTGATACCATATCTTTTTGGATAGATATGATTCATGAACGGCATGAGTATTCCCGAATTCGATACCATATCGAGCGAAGGGGAAAGATAAAAATTATTCATTTTGATACTTCTTTAACACGCCTTAATACAGTATTTTGTGCGGCAATTTATCTGTTGATAGAGGAGATTTTGAGGAAAGAGGGAGATTCGAATTCAATATCGAGATTTATTCGGAGTTCAATTACAAATATCATCTATGAAATAGCGACACACTTCAATTTTTGGCCTCGGTTTAAAAACAAGCTCTTTCGATTCATTGGCATAAAAATCGGGCGCGATTGTCTTATTTCACAATTTACTAGGGTAGATGCATTATTACCAAATCTTGTAACATTTGAGGATCATACAGCAATTGGAGTTGCGAGTAATTTAATTACGCATACATTTATAGATCGAGCAAATATTCGGGCATTCCTATATGGTCCCATTACAATCTGTAAATATGCGCGAATTGGTGCTAATGTAATCATTACACCAGGAGTTACAATCGGAGAAGGAGCGGTGGTGGCAGCAGGATCCCTTGTAAATAAAGATGTACCTCCCTATACAATGGTAGGAGGAGTTCCCGCAAAAGTATTGAAAAAAATTGATCCAGAACTTTATCGTCCCCGAATTGAGAAGGAGAAATGGTTACGGAGAAAGGGTCTTGTATGAGATTTATAGATCTCCTTGGGGGTATCGGGGCACGAGTTTT
>SUPS01000117.1 GCA_005191415.1 Candidatus Helarchaeota ASGARD archaeon Hel_GB_A | reverse complement strand
GGGTAAGACTTCAACTAATTTTTCTCGGTCAGATGATCTCAGGATATTCCAAAGCTTTTTAAACTTGCAACGGAATTTCTTTAAATACCGGATAATTTTCTTGAGCATGCCCGGAAATTGCACGGAATCAACATTTATTCCGTGTAATATCCCGGGATATGTCTGCCTTTATAAAGGAGAATAAGGTTACTGTTGAATTATATTCTTTACTTTCGGAACTACTGTTAAGACACAAAAATTTTTAAAGAATCTTTAATAAATAAGAAAAAAACAATAAACCTCTAAAAATCTGAAAAAAATTCACCTTTCAAATAAAAAGTGAGAAATTTTTTATGTTGTTAATATTCTACTCGGGCACCCGAATTTCAAACATTTTGTATAGCATTGTAACTTATTTACCACAAGACAAACTCGCCTTTTCTTATGATACAAGTAATCTCATAAATCTCGCGGGTATAAAGATGAATTTATGCCTACGGGCTTTATTAAATTCTTTAATGCGGGTTAAATATCCAAAAACTTATCGAGTGTATAATTATCTGAGGAAGTTTGATTTAACTCCCTATATCCAATTTACAGATTTGGATGTGGCAATTGCCATTTATCTAACAGAATTGACCTCGAAAGGGAAAAAAATTTCAAATTTACTTAAAAATATCCGAACAAATTTTTCGATTGACGCAAAAATTCTTCCAGTTTGTGAAGAATCTTTACCAATTACGATAAAAACGCTAACAAAAACCTATTCCTTAATTGATTACCTTCAAGGCCCCTCACATGAAAAGCAAATTCAAGAAATTACCTTTAACGGCTTTGAAAGTAAAAAAGCTAATGAAGAATTAAAGAAATTTGCAAATAAATCTGAATATATTCTCTTACTTCCTAATGATTTAGTTGCATTTCATGCAATGCTTTTGGTTCCTAATTTAAGAAAAATATTAACAGAAGCACCTTGTCCTATATTCGCGATTTTTCCCATTACTGATTTAAATTTACTGAATTCCAATCAGATCGCTATCTTAAATAAATTAGGATATACAGAAATAAATGCACTGGAATTCTCTAAAAATGTTGAAAATTTAGCAGATATTATCATTATTGATGAAACGCAAAAAATCTACAAGGAACAAATCCAGAATCTCGGCTTTCAAGTCTATGATTACGATTTAAAGATAAAAAATAAGAAAGATGCCTTTGAATTGGCTACCTTTTTATTCAATCTATTCCCATTAAAATAATAAAATTTGTGCCATCTAATAATTTATGAAAATGGAGAAAATTCTTTCCTTTTTTCATTTGACGGGAAGTTACCTCTGTGGATCTACTTATAAAAAATAGCAATTTAGTTTATACATCCGAGGGATTCAAATCCGTCAATATCGTTGTTGAGGACGGGAAAATTCGGAAGCTTACAGCTCAAAAACCGAATGAGGCTTTCGATAGAATAATCGATGCATCGAAGAAAATTGTAGTTCCTGGGATTATTGATCTTCATGTCCATTTCTATGAAGGACGCGAAACGTGGTTTTCTGGAACGAGTGCTGCGGCAGGGGGTGGTATAACGACTGTATTTGAACAACCATTCTCGGATCCTCCTACTATCTATCCAGAGGCTTTAGATTTAAAAATTAGACGTGCAAAGAAAGAAGCTTTAATAGATTTTGGACTGCATGGGGGGGCTACTCCAATTAATCTTGAATATATTAAACAACTCGCCTTAAAGGGAGTAAAAACCTTTAAAATTTTCTTGCCTGAAATATCTCCTGATTTCCCAGGTCCTTCTGACGATAATGAATTCCTTGACCTGCTTCATATCGTTAAGAAAACAAATGGATTGGCATTAATTCATGCTGAAAATCGTACCGCCGTAGAAGTTGGCCTTGAAAAGGCAATAACTGCAAAAAAGATTGCACCGAAAGATTTTCCTAAATCACGCCCTCCAATGGCTGAAATTGAAGCCGTCTCTCGCTCTATTTTACTCGCTGCTTTAGCTGATTGCCCCATTTATTTTGTTCATTTGAGTACAGGAACGGCGGGACAAATAATTTCGACTATCAAAAAGACCCAACCTGTTTATGCTGAAACATGCCCTCAATATCTCATTTATGATGAATCTGTATTTGAAGAAAAAGGACCTTATGCTCGTGTCATTCCACCAATGCGCCCCAAAGCGGAAGTTGCTAAACTTTGGGACTGTCTTCGTCTTGGAATCATTGATACTATTGCTACGGACCATTGCGCCTATCCGAAATTTGAAAAAGAAAGAGGCCGTTATAATATCTTTTTAGCTAATAATGGCATTCCAGGACTTGAAACATCGCTTCCACTGATGCTAACTCAAGTCCATCATAATCGACTGGAATTAGAACACTTAATTAAGCTAATGACCGAAAATCCCGCGAAAATAATGGGTTTATATCCAAGAAAGGGGTGTATTCAAGTGGGAAGCGATGCAGATTTGACTATTATCGATTTTAATAAGAAATCAAGAATAACAATAGATAATCTTCATACTAAGAGCGAATTTACTCTTTATGAAGGTCTAACCGTACATGGCGTCCCTGAAATAACAATTTCTAGAGGCACTGTGGTTATGGAAAACGGATATCCCGGCGAAATTCTAACCAAGAATAGAGGACATGGTAATTTTTTGAATATTTCAGAAATACTGAAAGATTTATGAGTTATAGAGCTCTCTAATAACCAAAAACAATAATAATAGAAAAATCACTTGTGCAGGGATAAAAACGAGTGAAATTACACCCATAAGAAGATCTTGAAGCGTAAAAATAATCCCGATTCCTAATAAGAAAATTAATCCAAAATAAAACACCGTTTTCCGCATTTCTCTTCTCTCATCGTCCGATAACATAAGAAGCCAATACTATTATTAAATTATTTTGTCTATAAAAATTAATAATTATCGAATACAATAGGTGAAATTAATGCGAAAAACTGATATTGAACGGCTTTGGGAATTAGAAGTAGAGAAAAATAAACGAGTTCATCAAGAAATGGTTTCAAAAGACGATTTGTACATTACAGCTCTGGATTATAATGACGAGATTATCATCCTTCGAAGTAAAATCCAAGAGCTCACGGAAACCGGCATTATTGTGATTATCAATCCTGACCGCGCCAAAAAAGATGGTGAAATCTATCAACTTTTAGACTTAAATGCACTAAAATTGGTTATTTTTACCTATAAACTTTCAGAAGACGAAATTCTAGAACTCCTAGAAGTTGTCGAATCCGATGAAATTGAGTACGAGGAAGAGTAATGGAGGTCATTTTGGACCCAAACGATATTAAATTCTTCCAGAAAACTCTTATTGAATGGTTCCAGAAGCATGGACGCGATTTACCCTGGCGAAAAACTCGAAATCCCTATAAAATTTTAATATCAGAATTGATGTTACAACAAACACAAGTAATTCGTGTTGAAAAACAATTTTATCATCAATTTTTAGCTAAATTTCCTTCCTTTGAGGCTTTAGCTCAAGCAACGGAAGAAGAAATTGTTGAAGCTTGGGAAGGTTTAGGCTATTACAATCGTGCTAGAAACCTTCACAAACTTGCGAAAATCATTGTTTCAGAGTACGGAGGCGCATTTCCAACCGATTACGATCAAATACTACAATTACCGGGAATCGGCCGATATACTGCGGGTGCTCTTCTTTCATTTGCATTTAATCGTGATTATCCAATTGTAGACACAAATGTTGATCGAATTATCCAACGGGTTTTTCTTCATCAGCACAAAATACCATCTCCAACGAAAAGAGAGAAAACAATTTGGGAAATTTCTGAAAAACTCCTGTTAAAAGGAAATGCTTGGACTTATAATCAAGCCATCTTAGATTTTGGTGCACTTATTTGCATCGCACAAAAGCCTCGCTGCTCCAAATGCCCGATGCGTCCCATCTGTCAATATTACATTGCGAAAGTTGGAAAGAAGGATAGTATTGTATATTGGATTAAATCCGATAGAGCTGATTGAAGAAAAATTAGGTGCTCTTCTTGCTGAAAGCCCTTCAGATTTTGAATAAAATATGAGACGAAAAAGTTCAGAAATTAACTGGAGGTGATTCTCCTTAACATTCGGATCTACTGTCTTGGACAAAATATTTTAATAATTTTAATACTCATATAAAGATACATAAACAAATCTCTGAGGGAATATTATGAACATAAAAAGAAAAATTATTTTTTTTGCAATTTTAAGCGTTCTATGCATAAGTTTAATGGTAAAGCCGATTGACGCATTTTCAAGTGATTCCTATTCTCAACAAGTTGGAAATGAATACATCTGGAATGTAGTCTATGCTTCTCCAAAATTATATGGGAGTCCCTTTCATTTTGAAACAGGTGACCAATTAAAAATGGTTATTACCGTCACAAATAGAACCACAATTTCTTCAGTAGATTGTGACACGATCTATGGGAATATCTATAACAATTCAGCGACTAACCAGACTTGGAATTTACTTTTCAAAGATTTTCTGGTAGGTGCGTATAATAAATCCGTTGGAATATATCCAAATGCAATGGCATTAATCGAATTAGGAATTGGGATAATTCCCCATAACGAAAGCGCAGTTAATTATTCGTTATTCTATATATTGGCTTTTCTTGGTAATTATCAATGGATAAGCGGTCCGCATGGCTATGATGGACAAGCAATTTTGACAGGAAACGTAACTGAGCCAGGTGATATTAAAATGGAGTTTAAATACAATGAGAATGGAGTTCTCCAATCATGTAAATTCTATAATGCTACGGGATCTTCGTGGGAACTTTTTTATCATACTGAATTAAATCTTCCTCCTATTTCTGGTTTTATATTCATTCCCGCAATTATGACAATAGGCATATTTATCTTGGTTTATATTCACCTTTCTAAAGAAAAACGAATTATCATCCGAAACTCTTAAAACGCTTTGAATTTTCTCATTTTTTTTTAATTGTTTGGAGATTATACGGTCTAAATTATACACTAAATAATAATTTTGGCTGTTTTTTTCCGATTAATTCGAGGAAGAGTGCATCACGTTTAAGTGAATTTTCATCTTCCGCTGTCTGGTGGTATGAGAGAGTGTAAGCGGTCTTGGTATTAATCTTAGTGCTTCTTATTCGTCCAAGTGATTGTTCATATCTTTCGAGGCTTATTGTTGTCCCATAATATACCGCTACATCCGCTTCTGGTAAATCCGTTCCTTTTTCAATTAAGCGCTCTGAAGCAAAAAGAATTTTACTTTCCCCTCTCTTAAATTTCATAATTTGAGTATGTTGAAGTTCCCCTGACATTTTTCCATGCACGAAACTTGTATCATAGCCTTGATCTTGCATCATTTGGTGGAGATATTGGGTAACTGCCACAAATCGACACAAAACCAACACTTTCTTTCCTTCTTTTATGAATCGTTTGAGCCAAAAGAGGAGTCGTTCTTCTTTTTTCGAGATATAGAGCTTATCTCCACTAAGTTCTTCTTGCCGTTCGGCTAATTTTTGTTGGATATATTTAAAGGTTGGATGGGCGGTTAAGTAAGCATTTTTTATCCGTGCAATGAATTTCGTAAAGGAAACGAGCGTATTTTCTAATAAATTTTGGCGTGCTACCGTTAAAAGAAGATAAGCGCTCCCATGAGTCATGGCTTGATTCAGAAATTGATCACTTTTTTTCTCCTTTAACTTATTCTGAACTTCCTTTTTCCCTAATAAATCTGTAATAAAGAGCATTATGCGGTCATTCGGTACTCTAGCTCTCCCTGTGATGGCTTGATACGCCTGATTGATTATTCTTAAGGTTCCTGCCTTTAATTCCTTTATTTTTTCATCAATATCAGAAACCCAATCATCAAAAACTACAATTTTTTTCAAGATATAATTGGGCGTGTAATCCTCAAAATCCTCGCCTGTTGGATAAATAAAAGCAACCCTCTCAGGCCCTCCAAAAGTCTTGACTAGGAGATCGAGCTTCTCTCGTTGTGTCATAGAAGCGGTCATGCCGAGCACTAATTTATTCGCCCCATTAAGGAGTCCTAATAAATTTAAGACAGGTTCAAAACGTTTATTTAAGCGGTAATGCTTTGCAGAAAATTCTTGGATTAACCGTTGGACTACTCTTTCCTTATCAATACTGTACTTTTGAGCCAAATCCGTCGCTATTTCATCAAAATTGACGTCCCAAACGCGTTCAATATACTCTATCGTTTCCTCTTTTGTTCTTTTTTTTCCATAGCTTTGTGCAAGAACGTCTAGAATTTCATCAATTACTACTAATTTCACATGTTCTAAGGTATTTCTATCTACTTTAATCTGGCTAGGGTTCCGGGCAATAATCGAATTTAATAGAAGAATAGGGGTCGCAAAGATGAATTTAGCAATCCTCGCATGTTCTCGCGTAATCCTAGGTGCTAGGCGCCCCTCAGGTAAAAGAAATAAATCCCCATAATGTCCTAAACCGAAAGATTGTGCCATATCATACAGCTGATGCTTCAGCTTTCGATCATTTACGAGAAAAAGAATCTTATCCTCTTTTTTGAGAGTTTCATTTTCAATTAATGCTTCAATTGATAGTGTAACAATAAATGTTTTCCCCATTCCTGTCGGTAAAAGCACTAGAATTACTTTCTTCCCTTCGTCAACTGCCTTTATAACCTGATCTCGAGCATTGATCTGGTAGAGACGAGGAGTTATCCGCTCAGATTCACTCATAAATATATTCACGGAACTTGAATTTTCTTTGGTTATGATTAGGATCGGCGTCTTTGAATATAGGATTTGCGGTCGCGGGGGAAATTCGTAACCTTAATTAGTTGCGGTTTCTTTATTTATAGTGGATATGATAGCATAATCTTTGCTGAAATGGTATCCATGAAAAAAAGAATTTGTATTCCAGGAGAAAATATTTTAGTAGATTTAGAAAATGAGATTATCGAAGAGAAAACCAGAGCTTATCAAATTGCTTTATCGAAGCTTTACCCTTTTCCCCTATTAACACAACCATTTGTCTTAGATTACAGAAAAAAGCTCCATTATCAATTTAATGTTCTCTTCCAAACCGCTAAAGAAATTTATCTACAACCTGGTAAAAAAAGAGAAATAATTAAGAAAAATTTTCGTAAATATTATCAACATACTCCCTTATATTCGATTCTATTACTTCAAATTTCCCCTATCTTTGCTCCAAACTTTATTAGAAAGGTGCTAAAACAGCTAAAACGCCTTAATTTCCGATATTTCCGACGAAGAATCATTTTTCTCCTGCTCCTTTTTGAAAGATTAAATTCTCTCCCAATTGACACATTACATTCCGATGATGAATTTGTTCGGAGAATCTTCGGTGATAAAAAGTTTTTGATGGAATATATTTACTCATACATAGAAATTGAACAGAAAAAATATCGCATTATAAAGAAAGGTGGTGATTGGAGCCAAATTCATCCCCAAGATTACCTGCATAGTTTTACTCTAACATCCATTTCATTCTATCATTATGTTTCGAGTATTTGGAAAACTCATTCGCAATATCTAACTCAATTTCTTAAAGCTAAGGTCGCAGATCTTTACCATCTCAAAACTTTGGAAGATGGCGAACTAGAAATTGTCAAATCAGGAAAATATCGTTACAAGCTTATCAAAGAATTTCCTCGCCCTCCGAAAATAATGATGGAGCTATTTCACGATCCAGATACTTTAATGAAGAATTATCCCAATAAAAACATTAAAATTGAAAAAATCGCTCCAAATCGGCTCCGTTACACTATTTCTGAAAAAATTCCGCTCATGAAGATAGTCCTCCAGTACGACCTCGTTTATCGGTTCAAGGGAAATATTGAAGAATGGTGGATTGAAAATAGCAATTATATCAAGAAAATGACTGGTTTCGCTGTATATGAAGAAACTCCTGAAGGACATTGCCGCTATGCGGATATCTTGGTAGATTTTGAATTAGCTGATTCCTTAAAACCATTCGAAGATATGATCATTCCCACGTTGGAAAGAATCGGACGCCAAAATGTTGAATCGTTGATGGAAAATATATATCAATCCCTTCTTGCCGAAGATAGTCCTCTGCTACATGTTCATCGAAAAGAATGCAGAGAATTGAGCTAATAAAAATATAAAAAAGGATTCCAAAGAAATTAATATCTATATGAAGGACCTGAAAAGAACTCGACAAAATTTTTTAGACCAATTTTTGGATTCGGAATATAATCTTTTAACACAATTTAACCAAAAAGAAATCCAGGCCGTTCCAGATAAAAAAATCAATCTAGGGCAGTATTTCACCCCTAAAGAAATTTGCAATTTTATGGTTGATTTGATCACTAAGGATTTTGATGCCCAAATCCTTGATCCTTCTGCGGGGGAAGGTGCTTTCGTTTCCGCTTTGTTGGAAAAAGGCTTTCATAATATTACCGCTTATGAAATTGATAAATCACTTCATACTCCAAATAACCTGAAAATTATTTCTTGTGATTTCCTTCGCACAGATTCCTCCGAGAAATTTGATGTTATTATTGGAAATCCCCCTTATGTTCACTGGAACAATATTATGAACTCTACTCGCCAATTTCTTCTGCAATATCCTTTTTGGCGGCGTTATGTTAATGGCGAATGGGACTTACTGTATCCTTTTATCATTTGGAGTATCGAAAAATTGAAAATTTCTGGAGAACTTATTTTTATTGTCCCATACTTCTGGTTTAATTCTACCCATGCTTATACTTTACGGCAATACATTATGGATCATGGTTACTTCGATGCAATTATCCATTTTGGCGAATTAAAACTCTTTAAAGATGCCTATCCTAATAGTATTATCTTTAAATATATCAAGACGGGATGTCCGGGCATCCAAAGTAGCAAATCTTGCAAGGTTATTGAATATACTAAACGGACTGGCAAATTACAACATATACTTAAAAAAATTTATTCTATTTATCAAAGATTCCCTCCAAAACCACATATAGCTGATGGCATTTCTGCATTTTCTATGAATCAATTCAAAAGCGCCTTTATGTGGGGGCTTGTTCCTCCTCAAACCCAATCCCTTATAGATCTTGTAGAGTTTAATGCTAGCTTAAATATCCCTACGATATCTGTCTCAAAAATTGGTAAACTTCCAATAATTAATCTCTTTTCTTCTAAAGATTTAAAAATTTTTAATATTTCAAGAGATTCTGTTAAAAAAGTCCAAGCATTAAATTCTAAATTCTTCATTTTTCGGTCTAACCCAACTCGCCCCCTTACAGGTAATTATCTTAGATTAAAACATATCTGTCGCGTAGGCGTAGGTATGGTAACGGGCCTTGATGAAGCTTTTGAACTTACTGAAACCGACCTCTCAACACTTACACCAAAAGAACGTCAAAAAATTATACCTTTTGTTAAAGCTAAAAATATTAGACGTTACTATGTTGAACGTCCAGCTTTCTTTATCTGGCTTGATGATATTGAAAACGAAAATGAACTTCGCGAGAATTACCCGAATTTTTATAAGAAACTCCTTCCCTATCGAGAAAAACTTGAACAACGATTTGAATACAAAAATGTAAAATGGTTCCATCATTCTGTTTCCCGAAATCTCCGATTATTCCAAGAAGTACTCCATAACGAAAAACTTTTTGTCCCGGCTCTCGATCGTGCAAAAATTAGCCGGTTTGCTTATACAAATAAGCCATACTATGGCGGTAGTGATTGTATAGTGATCGTGAAACATAACCTATTCCCTATACGCGAAGATCTACGTTATATTCTCGCATGGCTCAATTCTCAATTCATCAATCAATGGTATCGCATCAAAGGACCACATCGAGGTGAACGTATCCAATACCGCCAAAGCGCTTTAGAAGAAATTCCCATTCGCTTAATTAATTGGGACAACCCCAAAGAGGCTAAAATTCATAATGAAATTTGCGCACATGTCGATCTCATAATTAAAGATGCCAAAGTAGAATCCGAAAACCGTCAAATTATTGATGAAAAACTCGAACTTCTTTTACAAAATTTAAAAAATATATAAAAAGAAAAAATTGGATTATTTCTCTCTTTCAATAATCATTGCAGTACCCATTCCAAAACCAACGCAAAGCGCTGCAATCCCGTAGCTCATTTTCTCGCGTTCCATTTCGTAAAGCATGGTCGTGGGAAGGCGACAACCAGAGGCACCCGTGGGATGACCGAGAGCAATTGCTCCACCACACCGGTTAACTCGAGCCCCAGGGGCGAGTTCACCATCAGGTGTAAAATCACACTGTGATCTATCATATCCTAATTCATCAGCAAGTATTTTTCCACAAGCGATAGTCACAGAAGCAAATGCTTCATTTACTTCCATAATATCAAAATCTTTCAAAGTCATATTTGCTTTTTTCATCGCTTTATCCATCGCATATGCAGGTCCTGTTAGCATATGATAAATATCTGACCCGACCACACCAAATGTGATAACTTTGGCACGTATTGGAAGCCCTAATTCTTCTGCTTTCTCTCTACTTGCGAGTAACATTATTGAAGCACCATCATTGGTTGGACAAGAGTTACCCGCTGTCATATATTCACAACCAGGAACTGTTTTTAATTTCGCCATCTTTTCCAGTGCTGCTTCCTCTCCTAAATCTGCAACATTCGTCCTGATAACTTCATCATAGTCATAGATGAAAGTCCCTTTTTCTTTTGTTTTGGTTTCAATTGGTACAATCTCATCCTTATACTTTCCAGCACGCATTGCATCCGTTGCTTTCTTTTGAGACCAATAACCCAGCCGATCTAATTCGCGACGGGAAAGTTCCCATGTCTTCGCAATTCTATCGGCAGAAATCAATTGCGAAGCAAAATTTGGATAATTCTCCATAAAACCCTTATATGGAAGTGCCATTATCCGCTCATATAATACTTTTGTTTTCTTTCTTTTCTCATAAAGCCCTGGATGCTCTTTACTCTCTCTATACTTTGGAACTTCTACTTTTTTATAATCATTGGCATCAATCCCAATTGGATATTTACTCTGTTGCTCAACTCCTCCTGCAATATAAAGGTCACCCATATTACTCCATATGCCCATCGATGCAATCATTAATGCCGTTTGCCCACTGGCGCAATGCCGGTTTAGATGTAAACCTGGAACCGTCACTGGAAATAGAGGCACTTTTTTGTCATCTACTATTCTCTGGGCACCTAATGTAGTGACTCTTCCAATATCAAGCGCTGCCCCTCCAAGAGGGCTGCAACACCCAATAATTACATCCTCAAACTCAGCCGCATGGTCATACAAGACTGGGTTTCGTTGAAAAATTGCTTCAGTTAGCTTGATAGGCATTGCTGACGTAACAATTTCACTTAAACTCCCCCCACGCTTTCCCATGGGGGTCCGAACTGCATCACAAATTACCACATCTCTCGGTTTATCACTAACCATTCAAATCACCTTGTTTATTATCTATGCCATACGATGTCTAAGGCATTTTAAAAATCCTTCGCCAAAAACTTATTTAAAGACTATACACTACGAGGTGATCTTTTTAAACTCTAGACTTCAAAAATTTCTCTACTTTTTAAACATCCGAAGGGTTTAGGCAAGGAATGGAACAAATTCCTCAAAAGTCGCGATAGCAACAGCCCAACTTCCAATAATATCGATCAGCTCGACAAAAATCTTGATATTACCTCCAATACTGTGATATTTTCGATATTATAATATTATCCAATAATTTGGAGAGAGCTATGCAAGTTTGCCTGCTAACTTTTCTGTATTTACTGCACATTTATTAGCAATAATGCGGCAGATCACCTTAAAGGAACTCTTATTAGGCTGTTTCTTACAGAGATGGAGATCTTTTCACCCGATCCTAATTTAAAGTTGTGATGTATAACTTATTCAAATATTTAATTTCTATCATAAAAAGAAGAAAATTATTTTATTACTATAAATAGGGACTTTCCTTCAATCTGATAATAGAGAGAAATGGTTAAATGTGCGAGAAATAGCTCGGCAATCTGGCGTATCTACTGGTACAATTTCGCGGAGGATCAATGAATTAGTCGAAAATCAAGTTTTACTGGAAGAACGTCCATCACAATTCACGCGAATCTTCAAATTAAACTTAAAAAACCCTTATATTCCCGCCTTAATTGATTTTTTTAGGCGAATAAAAGAAATTAATTGAAATAAAAATTAAATAACAAACTTTTCATAATTTTTACGCTTGAATACATTAAATTCTTTAAAAATCTATTAAACTTCAATCAAACTAGGAAAGAAACCTTAGATACTCCTTTTGATGCTATTTTACAAATTTTGTTCATGGGAGATCAACCTTTAAATATACATAGCATGAAAA
>SUPS01000003.1:39819-46329 GCA_005191415.1 Candidatus Helarchaeota ASGARD archaeon Hel_GB_A | reverse complement strand
TGCAAAAATATTTCTACATAGGAGCCTAAAAAGAGATCGGATTAAAATCTCGGAGTTATAACCGAAAATTTTCTCAAGTATAATTGGATTATCAAGAATAATTGAATTGGAAGGTAGAGAAAATGTCAAATGAGGCAGAAAAGAAAGAGAAAACTGGATTAATAGAATTAGAATCTTTGAAAGACTTAATTCACTTAATTGTAAATACGCCCTTGCAAATTATTAATCATGTTGAGCTTTTAAGTAAGCATTACTATTTTATGATATTAGGAGGGTTGCCAGGGTTCTCCCGGTTAGTATACTATTTTTGTCAAGACACGCCTATCAAGGAGAGTTTCATCATTTATAATAACCTCCAAGATACCTATGAATTTGGAGATAAGAAAGAAACGCGCGGCGGTATCTCCTACTTACCAATCATCCACATCAAGAAACAGAATATCCTAACTATCGAAGATTTCGCGATGTAAATTCTTTTATTATTTTTTTTCGGATATTGCCAAAATATTATAAGTTTTATTATATTATTAAACTCGAAAGTGAATAGATCTGAGATCAAATTGAATTATGGATATAAAACTCCTACGGAGATGAGAAATCAAGTGAGTTTGATTGGTAAGGCAGTGCGGCTCGAGCGGATTATGAACAGAAAGACAAAACGAACTATTATTGTTCCAATGGATCATGGAATGTCAGTGGGTCCTATAAAAGGACTAGAGGATATGAAAGCGATGGTGGATATGGTAGCAGAGGGAGGTGCGGATGCGGTATTGGGGCATTTGGGATTGCCAATATATGGGCATCGAAAATCAGGGAAAGATGTAGGGTTAATTATCCATTTATCAGCCAGTACTTCCTTAGGTCCTTATCCTAATAGTAAAGTATTAGTCACGATGGTCGATGAGGCAATAAAAATCGGTGCGGATGCGGTATCAGTTCATATTAATATTGGCGATGAAAATGAAGCGGATATGTTACAAACCTTGGGGCAAGTATCCCGTGAATGCCGAGAATGGGGTATGCCTTTACTGGCAATGATGTACCCACGTGGAAAGAAAATAACCGATGAACATAATGTGGAATATGTAAAAATTGCAGCACGAGTTGCCGCAGAGTTCGGAGTAGATATCGTCAAAACAAATTATACAGGTTCTATTGAAACTTTCAAAGAAGTGACACGTGGATGTGGGGCACCTGTTATTATTGCAGGAGGACCGAAAAAGGGAACGACAGAAGATCTCCTTCAAACTATAAAAGATTCTCTAGAAGCGGGAGGCGCTGGTGTTGCCATTGGGCGAAATATTTTTCAAGCAGAGAATCCTACAAAAATGGTTTGCGCGATTTATCGAATAGTTCATGAAAATTGGGAAGTTTCTGAAGCACTCAAAGAAATGAAATAAAAAAAATTAATAAAAAGTTCAGAGTATTCTTTTATAAAAACCTAGATTTTCTTTAATTTTTCTATTATACCATACAATTAGAGCTATTCCCCACTTTTTAGGATTATCAGTTCTAAACCTATGCATATAAATATGGTAAATAAGGAATCATTATGGTAAATAAGGAATCAATGGAGCGATTTTTTTAATGGCGAGACAGGTACCTTTTAAAATCATATTTGCAGGGTTAGCAAATTCCGGGAAAACATCCATTCTTCTAAATTTAAAACGAGAATATCATGGCGAGATTTTGCCTACTAAGGGCATAGAACGCAGTGAAATGAAAGTATTGGGGCAAAAATTAGTTGAATGGGATCTAGGAGGACAAGAATCATTTCGCCAAGGCTACTTGCAAAGAAAAGAGGCATTTTATGATGCAAATCTGCTGTATTTTGTGATTGATATTAATGATTCGGAGAAATATGGAGAAGCTTTAGATTATTTTAGGGATATTATCGAGATCCTTCGTGAAGTGGAGCAATACCCAAAAATTATCGTCTGTCTTCATAAGATTGATTTACATCTCTCACCTGAAATGAATAAAGCCCTCCGAGATCGCTTTGAGGCAATTGTTGGTAATGAATTTGACATAAAATTCTTCGCGACCACGATTTTTAATTTACCAAGCCTCATTAACGCGTTCTCCTATGGAATTCGACTTCTCTCAGGACAAACCTCAGATTTGCGCGAGCAATTAAAAATATTTGCCACAGAAACGAAATCCGAAGCCATCATGCTTTTGGAAAGTAATGGCTTTATTATTGGCGAGTATTTCACTTCCGAAACTGAGAAAATTACTGAACTCACTCAAAAATTAACCCAAAATCTCGTTATTCCTTTCATCAATACCCAATATAACGAAGAAATTTCAGATATTTTGGACCGTATCATTGTTGAACTCCACCCAGGCTATTTTATCTTTGAACCCCTTCAGATTTCTAGCTTCCAACTCTATGTCATCCGCTTCACCATCAGTGCTGAACACGCTATTGAGAAATTCGTCTTACAACCTATCATGGATTCATCAGAAAAAATCAAGAAAATCATCGAATATTTCTTCCTATAGAATAATCTTTAGTTTTATAAACAATCTTTAGAAATACATGCAATTAGATTTTACGGACCTAAAGATGTAAAAAATCTGCTTTGCTTGAATTTTAATAGGAAAAGATTATTTCAGCGAAGATTGTGGAGATCTTAGCTTTTTTGATATCATAAAATTAAAAAGACCAACTCCAACTACACAAATAATTAAGGTAATTATGAGGATTCGTTGTAGAGTAGTCTGATCGAGCCGATCTACTAAGGTGATAATAATATATTGGGAAATTTGCTTCCCAGCACTATTTGTTAAGGTGATAGTGACATTTGCAGTTCCTGTAGCATCTGGCACAGGAGTGAAGGTCACAATATCGTTTACGATATCGGTTACTTCTACGTCACAGAGAGATGGATTTACATTGCTAACAGACCAATTCAACTGAATTCCTTTGTCATGTTCGTCCCATTCGTACATCGATAAATTGAGAATCCATGGGGGGCAATTTTTCGTGCGGAGAAAATTAGGGAGAGGTCCATTAATGATTTCAGGACGATCATAGGACCCGACACGAATTTGAATGGTGTCCGTATCGGAACCAGAAGGACTTGTAGCTCGAACCATAATAAGATGTTCAGCATTTGTGAGACTGCTTGCATCAAAAAAGCCTGTCCATAGATAAGGATTCTTAGGATCGCGATTCATCGGCATCCAAGTCCCTTCATCAATTTTAAATTGAACATTTGTCACCTGAGATTCATCAAATACAAGCGCCCGTATGGGCACCGCCTTTGAGTTATTTGGAATATCAAATGCTTGCATAGTCAATTCACGGTCTATAGGGCAAGTAATAATTACCGCTGGCCAAGAATTGAGAGGCTGGAATTTAGTAGAGATCCCATCATTATCGACTGTAAAAATGCGATATCCAGATGTATCACTCGGTAATCCAAGTGAATCAGATTCAATACAAATTGTGCCTCCTTGATTACGTTCATGATTTTCATGTCCATGTCCATAAATATGTGCAGCAACTTTGTATTCTTCTATTAATTCTAAAAAGGTTTTATTAGTGACAGAGGTTGTACTATTTCCCATATCATTTTCAGGATGGTGCGAAAAGACGAAAGTAAGATTTGAGCTTTGCGCGGCAATTAGCTGTTGTTCGAACCAATCAAGTTCCGTTTGGTTAAGAGAACCCGCAGTTCCATAAGGCCAGGAGGCACCTTTATCATCTACTGAGTTCAAAGCAATGAATGTATAATTTCCAAAGGGGAAAGTTCGAGACCAAGAGTATTGAAGGGTCTTTTGAACGCTCCAGTTTAGGAAATAGGAGAAAGTATCAGAATCAGAATAGCCATCATGGTTTCCTGGGAGATCGTAATAAAAACTGGTGTTGAACATTCTCGCGTCCATGAGAATATTGTAACGATCTCGCCATTGGCGCACATCTTGGCGAATGGGGGCAGGAAGCATTCCATTGGTTAAATCACCTGTATCAACAATGAAGGATCCATAACTTTCATTAAGGATTTGCTTCGTGTTCCTTAGAAAATCGCGGAAATTCTGGCGGTTATTTCCCATTATCCAATACGCCCCAATATGGACATCAGTTATATGAATAAACCAGAAAATATTTTCGGTACTATTGCTAAGATGCGCTTTCCGCTCCTGTAAGACGGTGGTAGGAACGCCATTATACGCAGTCCGATATGAATTGGCATCAGGTGTGGTATCAATAAATATTATGCCAGCAAAAAATATGCCAAAAGCTATAATCACGAGCAGTGATCGCGAAATAATTCTTGATTTCATTTTTCCCCTCCGATTTTCAGTCCGTATTTTATGAATTTTTCGCTTACTCGGTGAAAAAGTGAAAGGATCAAAAAGAAGGTAAGAGCATTGAAAACGATCGAAAGGTCCATTAACATAATATCTGCTACAAATAGAAAATGTGGGAAGAATTGGATCGGTTTTATTATATTTAATAATAAAAGGACGATATAGCCAATGGTTCCTATGATAATAAAGGCAGCAATAAGAAAAAAGTTTAACACATCAAAATCATTCTCTTTTACTTGAATTTTTTCAATATCCTTCTGCGTAAAGTAATATGTATGACCAATTAGAATTAATAAAACGCATAATCCCATCCAAAGAAAGGCATTAATAAGGATGGTGAAGGTACTATCAAAACTTGCAGATCCGGACTGGGCTTCGTAAAAATGCGGTATTGCAGTCAAATTAAAAATCCCAATTATTAGGAATGTAATTCCAATAAGGAAACTAATCATACCTATATTTCGGTATAATTCCGATGCTAACGTCCTTTTTGAAATCATGGAGTGCCTTTCCTTTGTTCTTCTTTGGAGGATTCATCTTCCAATTTTCGATATTTTAACCCAAAATCTAAGACCCGGGTCCCCACATAAAGAAGAACCACCAATAATAAGAACGTAAGCAGCCCTGAACTCAAGGGGTTCACATCCAATATATCACCAGTCGGAGGGAAAATATTCGGCTTTACCACACCAATCAAAATTAAAAATGCTAAAATCGCTACCGTTCCAAGCAATCCTGCACCTATCCAAAGGATATACTCGCCTTTCTTATTCACATTCGTCAAAGTAACACCACTCAAATCTTTTCTCCAAAATGTAGTCAGCTGATAGGAATATATATTACTTATTTAGTGGTATTAAATTTTTTGAGAAAAGACAAAATATATCTTCCTAATAGATAATGGTATAACTTCCTAATAGATAATGGGATACACAATGGACCTCGAAGAAAATATCGATGTAATTGTCATACTTTTGGTTATGATTGCAGGAATTGTACTTCTTCATCTACTTGGTTTAGGGTAGAGCCATGTAGTAGGTAATACGTATGACTGAGGAAGAATTTAAAGATCTCCCAAAGAATCCTATTGAAGCTCAAGGATTATTAATAAAAGCTTTTTATGCCAAATTTGGGCAGGAGGCTCTACCAATTATAAGAGAGGTACTTCGAGCTCAGGGGCGAGCGCTTGGTCTTAAAATCAAGAAAAAATTACCAAATAATAAGTTATCTACAATAGCTAAGGCATTCAGTAAAAGTTTTGATCCAGCCTCTGTTAAAGTAGTTTCTATTTCTGACAGAAAATTCCATATCCAAGGAACTAAATGTCCTTTTGGTTTAGAGAATACTTCGCGTGAATTATGTGAGGCAGTCATGGAAATTGATCGGGAATATTTCTTTACGGCAACGGATGGGAAGACTAAGCTAGAGATTCTGAAAACGGTCGCCGCGGGAGATCCCCTATGTGATACAATCTATACAATCGAAGAAGATGGGTAAAAAAGTTATGCGTCAATAGGGGCAGGAAAGAGAGAAAATTTCCGTTTATAGGATTCATCAAGAATGTAGAAATAGAAGGTAAGACCGATATTGAGAGAAATCAGCCAGACTAAATAAGTATGCCAGATAGTCCACCAAGGTGCTATGGGCATAAAGAGGATTAGCACTCAGAGCCCATGTTATTCACCTGCATTTGATAATTCGTTTTTCTGTGATAACGAAATGCATAGGAATATCGTAGCGAGAATGAGGGACCCGGTGTTGAAGTTGAAAATGGAAAGCCAGCCCGATAAAGGGAATTCGTCGTCTAACTGTTGCTAATAATTTATCATAATAGGCGTAACCATACCCCAGACGATTTCCTCTGTAGTCAAAAGAGACGCCTGGAACTACAATGAGGTCTAAACTATCAATTTCAATGGGACGTATGAATTCTTTTTTGGGTTCTAATATATTAAAGGTCCCAATTTTCAGTTCAAGATCATAATCTTTAATTTCAGATAATTCAAGTATACGTTTTTCCACATTTGTAATCGGTAAAACAACGCGTTTTTCTTTTAGAGCGATTTTTATTAATTTTTCTGTTTGAACTTCCTTTCCTTTTCCGCTGTAGAGCATAACAATTTTTGCACGTTTATATTCAGCCATATTAAGTAGTTTCTTTACAATTTGGTCACTTTTCTGGGAAACTAA
>SUPS01000003.1:0-39592 GCA_005191415.1 Candidatus Helarchaeota ASGARD archaeon Hel_GB_A | reverse complement strand
AATGTTACAGATTAAGAGGGCATTGATGAGTGTTTCAGACAAAAGCGGCTTAGTTGAGTTCGCAAAAAAGTTATATGCAAGAGGTATTGAGATTATTTCTACGGGTGGTACTTATAGAACATTACAAGAAGCAGGTTTGTCTATCATTAAAGTATCAGATATTACTCAGTTTCCTGAAATGATGGATGGGCGGGTAAAAACATTACATCCCAGAATTCATGGAGCAATATTAGCCAGGAGAGATAAGGAGACGCATCTAAAGGAATTGGAAAAATATGAAATTACGCCAATTGATATGGTGGTAGTTAATCTCTATCCATTTAAGGAAACTATTGAAAAAAAAGGCGTAAGATTAGAGGATGCAATTGAGCAAATAGATATTGGTGGCCCTACACTTATTCGAGCTGCCGCAAAAAATTTTGAAGGCGTGGTAGTTATTGTTAATCCTAAAAATTATACGAAAATTTTGGCTGAATTAGAACAGAATCACGGAAAAATTAGTTTAAATACGCGTCGCCAACTTGCGGTGGAAGCCTTTCGTCACACAATGGAATATGATAGTTATATTTATGGTTATTTGTCGCAACAATTCCTAAAGACATCTGAAAAATTTCCTCCCTTACTCACTCTTACCTTCAGGAAACTCCAAGATTTACGGTATGGAGAAAATCCTCATCAAGAAGCGGCATTTTATACTGAATTGAATATTATAGAACCTTGCGTTTCTAATGCGAAACAAATTCATGGTAAACAATTGTCTTATAATAATATTTACGATATAAACGCGGCATTAGAGATGGTAAAAGAGTTTGAGGACCCTGCAGCGGCTATAATTAAACATACTAATCCATGTGGATTTGCCCTTGGTAAAAATATTTTTGAAGCATATAAATTAGCGCATAAGACAGATCCCCTCTCTGCTTTTGGGAGTATTGTAGCTTTTAATAGAACAGTTGATGAAGATACAGCAAAAGAGATTGTAAAAACCTTTGTAGAAGCCGTTATCGCACCAGAATTCAAAGAAAGTGCTCTTAAAGTATTAAAAATAAAGCAAAATTTGCGATTGTTGGTTACAGGAACGCTCACGCCACCTCAACCTTCCTGGGATTGGAAAAAAGTTGTTGGAGGCGTTCTTATACAAGATAGAGATATTAAACAGGTAACTTTGGACGATCTAAAGTATGTCACGGAAAAACGCCCTTCTGCAGAACAGTTGGATTCTCTTCTCTTTGCCTGGAAAGTGATAAGGCATATTAAATCAAATGCGATTTTATTGGTAAAAGCTAAGCATACTACAGGAATTGGTGCAGGACAGATGAGTCGTATTGATTCAGTCAAATTAGCCATTATGAAAGCAGGTGAGGAGGCAGAAGGGTCAGTTTTAGCCTCAGATGCATTTTTTCCCTTTCGGGACTCAATCGATGCCGCCGCAGATGCAGGAATAGTAGCGATAATTGAGCCAGGTGGATCAATACGAGATCAAGAAGTTATTGCGGCAGCGAATGAACGTGGCATTCCTATGGTTTTTACGGGAATCCGATGTTTTCGTCATTAATCAACATACTTTCCTTCTAAGCGAGCAGCTTTGGTAATAACATCTAAAGGGAGTTCGAACGCAGGCTTCCCAACCCAAAGAGCAGGACGTTTGCACTTTCGGTTTTTTCGCATCCAAGCAGCCACTGCAATCATCGATCCATCGGCAATTTCAACACCAGGTTTAATGTGTCCAAAAGATCCTACAATGACATTTTTCCCGATAATTACTTTTTTAATATATAATTTTCCTTTTATAATATCATGAGTATGAACGCGCGCACCTGCAGCAATTTGACTGAAATCTCCGACTTCTAGATATTGAGGGTCGACAGTTGCATCATCCATTTTCACGTTGGCGCCTATTTTTACGTTTCCCCAGATCCGTAGAGCGAATGTATCGGCAATTTTAAATGGGGTTCCGCGAAAGATTCGCAACCCGAAGAGGCGGAGCATATACTTGATTTTAAAGATTTTTGCGCGGGGATCATCAAGTTCATATTCCCCTTCTGGGATTTCTACTTTCCTCTCATAATAAACGAGAAATATTTTCACAAAAAGGATGGTTCCTGCAATGAAAAAGCCGATTGCAATGACAAAAATAAAGGGAATTAGACTCAATAATAAAATATTCCAAAATTGGTTTGTTGGAGAATAAAACGTCTTGAAGAAAAAGTAATACAGAACAGGAACAATCAATCCTAAGATGGCGCCCCCCAGAACTATGAGAAATTTCATGAAAAATAATTTTTTCTCATTGATCTTAATAGGCGCATTTTTTTGCTTAATAAAATCGGTTTTATCAATTTTTCGGATTTTTTCTTTTAACTCTTTGATTTGTTCAGGAGTTAAGTCATTATCTCTGACTTTTTTACAAGGTACTCCTTGATAAATCGCGTTTCCACGGCAAATTTGGCCTTTCATCGCACCTGTAACATGTAGAAAGATAGAATTATCGCCTACTGTACCCCCTACCGATCCTGAGATATTTTCCATTATCACATTCTTTCCGATTATCGTTCGATTTATTGTTAAATGAGTTTGATCCATTAAATGCCCAGAAATAACACATTCTTTAGCTAAAAAGGTGTTATCACCGATTTCTATTAAGTCGTCATCTTGGACATAACGTCCTAACTTTACATTTTTCCCAATTTTTAAACCGCATCGACGAAGCCAAAAGGCTCGTAAGAAATTTAGGTGAAAAAAATAATGTAACCACCTACCAAAATTTCTCACATTTCCTGTGAGCACAAAAGCGCGAGTATGACGATTTTTCAAAGTTAGTGGGTAAGATCCAGGAATTGGCGGTGTTAAACGTTTATAAACAATCCAAACACCTATTTTTGCAGAAATCATGGAACTGATTAAAGCGATTCCATAGAGTATTAAAAAAAGCGGAATCATCAAAAGAAGATAGGGGAGGGAAATTGTGAATGGGAACGTAAGAAAAAACCAATATCCAAAGAGTACGGAAGGAAATAAACTAAACCAAGCCATCGCAAAGAACAGAATGATGAAATATATGAGATTGAAGGAAAATGCTTCCTTATCATTATCTTTTTCCGCCATTAAAATTACCTAACCATTGACAATTATTTTTGAAATCCATTTATATCTCAATTCAGTAACCTAATTAAAAAATTTCTCTTTTAAGAATTTCTCCAAAATTTTTCTTTAAAATACCAGAATATTCTCTACTCATTTTAATTTATTATAAGAGGGGAAAATAGAGTAATTCACTATGTTGAGATGAGAGCATGGATACGATTATTTTCTATACGGATTTAGATAAGGTCATTGGATGTACTCGGAGTGATAGTATTAAAGGAGAACCGTTCTGCGATACTTGTCAAGAACATTGTGGGAATTGTGCCTTCAAAGGACGGTGGAAGGCTGATATCCAGCAAAAACTTAAGAATGAGCAGCAATTAAAGGCGATATTCATTAAACTCTATCTGGAAAAAACATTCCGATTTTTTTAACATTTTTCTATAAAGATCTGAAGAAAATAAAACTGAAAATATCCATAAACAAGGAGAAAAAAGTTATTATGGATTTGTTGAGAAGTATGTGTGAGCTATGACGAACGAAAACACTTCCTTAATTAGTAGAACAGAAAAAAATACTAATCACAAAAAGGTCTTCGACAAACCATGCTTTTCTATCGATGACTATCGAAAACGGATGCTCCCAAAAGAATTTTTTGAATAATAACTGCAGATCTCTTTTTTAACATCATTATTTATTTCCATGGCAGCACAATTATTCTTTGGGTGCGATTAATTTTGCAATTACTTGAGAAATATAAAAAAAATGAATCAAAATGTCGTGGTTGCAATTTTTGTTCGAAAATTATACGCTGCCCTAGTCCAAATTATTGCGTTGGTTGTAAGTCTTGCTATCTCGGATGCCCATATGAAGCGATTGAACCAGAGCTGATAAAGCCATCAAAGACGATCAAGATTATAGTTGATGATGTATCGTATGAGATTTTTGAAGGAATAACCATTAAAAAAGCCTTAGAACTCATAGGATTTAACGTGACTCGCTATCCAGAAAAAGATGCTCTCTTCGCACCTTGTGAAACGGGTGGTTGTCAGAGTTGTAGTGTTTTAGCTGATGGAGTAATTGTTCCTTCCTGTCATACACCCGTTCGGCAAGGAATGGTTATTCAAACTCAGCTTTCAGAGAATTATGTCCCACGACGCATTATAAATGGATTTAGTCCGCACCCAGTCGGTGGAGTTGGCACGCCTTGGCATTTAAAATCAAAACGAGGTTACATTGAAGTCGCCTGTTTCGCGGCAGGATGCAATTTTAGATGCCGAACTTGTCAAAACTTTCATGTAACCTATAAAAGTCAAACACGCCCAATTACACCAGAGGATGCGGCACTCCAATTGACTGCGTTTCGTCGGCGCTATCAAGTAAATCGAATGGCAATCTCAGGAGGGGAAAGTACCTTAAATCGTCCTTGGCTGATACGATTCTTTAAGAAATTATCACTTTTAAATCCCGATAAACAAGCTCGCATCCATCTTGATACAAACGCATCTATTCTTACATCTGATTATATTGATGAATTAGTAGCGGCAGGTATGACTGATATTGGACCAGATCTCAAAGCTGTCACGCTTGAAACTTTTCTCAAGATTACTTGTTTGACAGATAAAGAATTAGCTCAGAAATACTTAGATACAGCATGGAATTGCGTTAAATACATAGCAGATCACTACTATCCAGAGAAGATATTTATGGGAGTTGGACTACCTTACAATGAAATCTTTTATCCTAATGAAGAAAGACGTGTCGAAGAATTATCAAACTGGGCAGAACGTTTATGTAAGATAGATCCCTCTATTCAAGTGTGCATTCTAGATTATCGCCCTGAATTTCGTAGTTCTCTCCTGAAAATGTCTTATCCATCCCCTCAAGAAATGAAAACTGTTAAAAGCCTCTTAGAGAATGTAGGACTAAAATGCGTTACTGCGCAAACACGTGAAGGACATATTGGACCAAAATAAGATAGAGCACCATGTCCTCGATGATCCAACGCACTTTTGGAATAACCATGATAGCCACTCTCCTGTGTTCCGACCAGTATAGTTTGAATTGGATTTATTTCATTAATAAAAATACGTATGGCGGAGTTAAAATCACCTTTATCGAAAGTCAAATTGAAATTTAATTTGTAAGGATAAACCAGAAATAATAATTCAAGATATTAAATCACGCTCCAGAGCACAATATGGTAGTAAATTCAAAATAAAGATATAACATTTAGTAAGATTTCGTAAGAAATCAAGATATATATTATATTCGTTAAGGATACCTAACAGCTGACAACATTTATAAATAAAAATTCCTTAAAAGCATTAGTATTTTTCGTAAGTTAGTTACATAGACAATGGTTTTTCTGAGATGTTAAGTATGAAGAAAGTAATTCCTTATTTTAGCGTACTCAGTTTGCTGGTACTCTCCTTTTATCTAACAGTACCTGTAATGGCTGTGGATTCGCCTTGTGGATGGAGTGCTATACCGATGTCGGACCCGAAGGACGATGTTTGGCAAGCGACCGATCCCTCAAAACCTTGGACAGGCACTCTCGGTAATTTTCGCGATGAAATCGATATTCTAAATGTAACGATTTCGGGGAATTCACTCCAAATAGAATTTGAGGCTAATGTTCAAATAGACATTAATCATCAATACACAATTTACATCGATACCAATGCCGATGGGAATTCCGAATACCTAATTATAGGGGCGACTGGGACAATATATTTCACGCTTCTTAGAGAAAATGACTCGAAGTATTGGAATGGTTCGGATTGGACCTCTGCCCTTGCAAATTTCACAATTCAAACGAATAATCAATATCTCCAGTTGCCGAACTTAACATTGGCGATTCCCAACTTGGCAAGTGCAAAAATAGCGGTGGTTGCAGCATATGCCGAACAATTAACATATTATGTCGATTATGCCCCCATAGATCCATCAGGACAAGGGATCCCAGGTTATAATATGTTACTACTATTATTCGGCATCTCCATGTTACTCGGGATTGTTCTTCTCACGCGAAAACAAGAAAGTTCTATTTAATTCTTTTTTTCCTTTTTTTTCGATTAATTTTTCTATTTTTCTTTCTCATAGGTGGTATACGATAACAAATAGTCTCACATGATAAACTTTAAAATAGACGAACAAGAAGGAAAGTGGTATGAAAATTTATGCTGAAATTGCGGGAATTCCTATAGGTGATGAGGCTCCTACGAGGCTTATGGGCATAATTAATTTAAGTCCAGAATCATTTTACCAAGGTTCAGTATATCATAACCTTACTGAAATCGTGGAAATAGCTCAGAATATGGTTCGGGAGGGATGCGATATCTTAGATGTGGGAGGGCGCTCAACTGCCCCTGGAGTTCATACAATTTCCATTAAAACTGAGAAAGAGCGTGTCATACCTGCTATTAAAGCGCTTTTAGATGCGGTATCAATTCCCATCTCGATAGATACCCAATATGCCGAAGTAGCGAAAGAGGCTTTGGATCTCGGATGTCATATTATAAATGACGTTAGTGCGTTACAGACTGACCCAAAATTAGTTAAAATAGCAAAAGAATTTGATTGTCCGTTGATTCTTATGGCAACACAGGATAAACCTGGTGATCGGCTTACAATGAACGAAATCAAGGCTGCTTTACAAAAATCGATCACATACGCCATTGAGAACGGGATAGAGCCGGGGAAAATAATAATTGATCCCGGTATTGGACGTTGGATCCCAACTAAACTTTATCAATTTAATTTAGCAATTATAAATCAGCTAGAGGAATTACGAAAATTCAATAAACCTATTTTAGTCGGAATTTCAAGGAAATCATTCATTGGAGATATTCTTCAAAAGCCCAATCCTGCTGATCGATTAATAGGAAGCTTAGCCGCTACTGCAATTGCGGTGTATAATGGTGCACATATTATAAGGACCCATGATGTGGGTGTTACACGAGATATTGTAAAAATTTCAGAAGCCTTACGTTTGCAAGCTAAAACCGATAAATCTTAAAGGTGTCTTAGTTAGTAATTATGTACAGCTTAATTTTTTTATTTGTGAGGACTTACATTGAAAAACATAACTTTAATTCCATTAAGAACACCTCTTATAAAAGAAGGAGATTCAATTACAGAAATACTTTACAATACAATTCGTGAATCGAAAGTGGTGCTTGATGATGGAGACGTAATTGTGATTGCCGAAACACCATTGGCTATTACTGAAGGGCGTTTCTCAATTATAGAGAAGATTTCGCCTTCAGAAAAGGCTGAAACATTAGGAAATAAATATCAAATGGACCCCCGAATCGTTGAAATTATTATTCAAGAATCAGATGTCATTTTAGGTGGGGTGGAAGGCGTTCTTTTGACAATAAAGAATGATACTCTGATTGCAAATGCAGGGGTTGATTTTTCCAATGCCCCTCCTGGATGTGTAGTGTTATTTCCCAGAAATCCCCAGAAATCGGCGCAATCTATAAAAAATTTCCTGGAAAAAAAATTTCATAAGAAAATTGCAGTGATAATTGGAGATAGTAGAGTGCAACCGTTACGACGAGGAACTATTGGGGTTGCCATTGGGGTTGCAGGGATGGAACCAGTCGAAGATTTCCGAGGAAAAAAAGATCTGTATGGACGGGAATTACAAATCACTTTTCGTGCTATAGCAGATGATTTAGTAAGTGCGGCTCAGTTATTAATGGGAGAAGGCGATGAACAGATTCCTGCAGTTTTAATTAAAGGAGCTCCTATCAAATTGACTGATAAAATAACTAGTAAGATAACAATATCAGAATCTGAATGTTTATACATGAATAGTTTATTGAAAAGTTAAGGATTTGCTTGTTTTATTGCTTCTTCCATCTTTTTTGCCTTCATTCGGCATACCATTGCGATAGCATGATTGCCAAGCCGTTCTGAAATATCAGCAGCATAATTGTAAAAAACCATAGCTTGATTATATGCCTTTTCGTCTTCTAATTTTTTAGCTTGAGCCATTACACGGCCTCGTTCTAACTCGAGTTCTGGCAAGGATTTCGCCAATTCCAAATTTAATAATTTTTGCTCGATTTCTCGAAGGATATTAATTAAATGTTGATCGGGGCGGCCTTGCCATGTTTTAAGGGATTCAATAGTTTCATAGGGATTTCCTATTAGTTTAGGTAAATCTGCGGGAATTTTGAACAGTGGAACTTTTGGATTGCTAAAATTCACTTCGATAACATAAGTTTCATGGACAGAAATCGTTAAATAGATTCGCATATGAGAAATTTGATCATCTATTAAATCTACCTGATATTCATTCATCAATAATTGTGCTTCTTGAAGTATCCTTTCTTCTTTATCGGGAATTTGCTTCCTTGCTTTATTTATGTAGTAAATTCTTTTTGATAAATCATCAATCCGCCTTTCCAACTCTAATTTAGAGTTCTTATATTGCTCCAATCCCACCTGTCCTCGGTTTCGTGCTTGTTTCAGTTGCTTTAATTGCTCCCATGCTTCATTCAAATCCGCCTCAAGATGAGAAAGTAGCTCTCCCTCGGGTACAACATCCTTTGTCACAAGAAAGAATATCTCTTTTCAATTATAAATGTCTTTTAGATTCCGGAAAAAACTTGCCACAGCCTAGAAATGATCAAATAGAGAACTAAACGATTCTGCAATCCAATCAAAAACACCCAAAATTATTCCAAGAATAATCAATATCGCTACGATTGCAATACCAATTAGCAGTCCTTCTTCCATAATAGGCGACAGCATATTACACTGAAAATTTAGTCGTAAGTAACTCCATAACGTATTCAAAAGAAATATTTGTAACATGTCCTTTTTGTTTTGAAAATATTATTTAAACTCCGCAAACTAAGAAGTTTTTATATCCTTTTTAGAACTTGATTACATGGTCGAATTAACTCTTGAAAAAGCCCTCCTCATTGCAATTAGCCTAACGATTGCAGTATTTGTGGGATTGAATATTATTATTCCACTCATTGATGCAATTAAAAATATGTTAGGATAATTTTTTTAATTAATTGTCTTTTAGTTTTTTTCAAAACTTATCTATTACCTTTAATCCATTCAGATAGCCTATGACTTTCGTTTAAACTCAATATATCGGATTGCTGTAAAGGGAATGATGAAGAATTATTTTTTCCGTCTAATGATAAGACCTTTTACAAGACCATTTTCGGATATTTCAATATCATCTTTTTTCTTTAATTTGAAATCAGAGAGATAATCAAAGATAATTTTTGCAGAGGACCAATTATCTGGATTCGTGAGTTCTTTAAGTAGATCTTCGATTGCAGTAATGAAAATTCACCTCCACTTATATTCCACGTCTATAAATTATAAATCAAATAAAAAAATTAATTCCACAGGTTAGAATAGGGAAGTTTTCCGATTTGTTCATGGAGATCTAACAATGCTGTTGCTAAATTAAAACGTAATTTACGGAAATCTACGTTTCTCTTTTCTTCTTCTTCGATTGAAACGTCGTAAATATATTGAAAGTCGTCTATGATTAATGAAATCGCGACCTTCTCGATTTGTTTCCACCTACTAAATTTTATAACAATAAAATGATTTTACAAATTTTTATGTTTATAGCATAAAATTTTATGTAAATTTATGGAAAGAAATTTTAAGATGTCAATGCGACAGCTGGCGACATTCTACTGTAAAATAAGGCGTATTTCACTTAAAACAAATATTCAAGCAGGTTTAATTAGGAATATTGATGTTCTGTTCGTGCAATAATTTCATTCTGAATTTCAATCCCAAGTTCTGTAAAGTAGGCGGAGTATCCACCGACCTTAACTATTAAATCCCCGTAGAGTTCTGGATTTTTCTGGGCATTACGTAAATCTTCCACAGAGACCACAGTAGGCTGTATTTGGGCGCCTCCTAACTTGAAATAAGTTCTGATAAGATCAATCCATTTTTTTCGCAATTCATTGCGTTCCCCGATTGCAGTTGGATGGAATTTAACATTGACGGCACATCCCAGCACATGATGAAAGTCGAGTGCTGCAACGGATCTGAGAACGGCAGAAAGCCCATTTTTCTCGACATTGTAGGGGTTACAGCTCGCAGCGTAGGGAGTTGCAGCCAAACGACCATCAGGAGATGCAATGGAGATGCGTCCATCAATTGTATGTGTAGTCATGCTAATGACATAAGGAACGAAAACGCCGCCCCGGTAAGTCTTGTACTTATAAGTTTCTTTAAAAAGTTGAGTTGAGATGAATCGAGCAAGCTCATCAACTTCCTGGTAACCATTACCCCATTTGCCCGGAAGTTTGAGTATTTCACGGTGGAGTGCTTCGTATCCATTAAAATTTTTGTCAATTGCCTTTAATAACTCAGCAAATGTTATTTTCTTTTCTTCGAAAATCAATTTTTTAATGACATAGAGGGAATCCGTTAGATTTGCAATGCTATTGATAAAGGAAATACCTGAAAGGTCATAGATTGCGCCACCTTGTGTTACATCCTTTTTACTTTCCAAGCAGCCCTCTATGAATGCGGAGATGTAAGGGGCTGGTAAATACTCGGCATAAATTTGATCTCGGAGATTAGAAACATTCACGATCATTTCGATTTGTTTTTTCCCTTGAGTAAAGAAGGCTTGAAGAAATTCTTCGAATGTGTTAAAAGAATCAGGATCTCCAGTTTTTGGTCCAAGGTTTTTAATAGTTCCGATCATTGTCTGTGAATTGCCATTTCGCATAGTCATATCGAGCAATCGGCAGAGAAGCAAGGAGTTGGCGCTCATGCCGCCAGTTTTACCAGGACATGTCATTTCTACACAGCCCATTATGGCATAATTTAGTGCATCTTCTTCAGAAAATCCTCGATTTTTCATCGCCTCAATATTTACATCATCATTGAATAGTGAGATATTTGAACTACCTTGATACAGCACGTCTGCGGCTTTAAGAAGAATTGAATCCGGTGTATTTTGATGGACCCTGAGGGATATATTAGTTACAGCTCGTGAATTATTCGCAGCTTCAAGAAAAAGCTCAGTTAATTCGTTTGACGCATCAGTCCCATCTGATTTGAGCCCCCCTAAGGTGATAGGAGTTGATCCCAAATACCGGTGATAAAAATTAGCTAGCATATTAGATTCAGGACGAATATTTTGAGACATAACTTTTAGAAGTAATTCTTCTAGCAATTCACGAGCTTCATCAGGATTAATAAGTCCCGCATCTATACTTTTTTTGTAATAAGGGTAAAGTATTTGATCCATTCGTCCAAAACAATGAAAATTGATGGGGTGAGCAAGTTCCACTGCTGTTTTAATGGTCCAGGCAGATTGAACCGCCTCATAAAAGGTATCAGGGGGATATAAAGGAACTTTTCTACAATTAGCAAGCATTTTTTGGAGAATTTCTTTTTGTTTTGGATCGGTTTCAGAGTTATATTTTTCCTCTATTTTCTCTGCTAACCGCTTCGCAAAAATAATTACACCATCGAGTGCTATATCAATAGACCGAAGAAAAGTTATAGCATCTGGAGTTAAGGATGCATTTTTTAGCTGGGCTTGAACCTCAGCTTTGAGATTGAGAAGACCTTTATTTATGGCAGTCTCATAGTCTAAAATGACATGTCCCTGAGGAAAGGCAATATTAGACGCCATAGAAATCATTAAAATTTGTTTTGAATTATTCGCAGGCAATGCAGCACTAAAATCTAACATATTCCCAGAAATATATCCCGATTTAGCAACTTCTCTTTCAATAATATCGATAATTGTTTTTCCTTTCCATTTAGGGAGGATATGTTTCAGTAAAATTTTTCTATCCTTTTTATCTATTCTGTAGGGATTTATTTTCCGCTTATCCATAGGAGTAATTCCCATATTCATGGGTTGTGATTCTTTCGTGTTCCGCATATTCCGAATAGCCGTAATCACCTGTCTCTTTTTTATAAGGAACCACAAGGTCTTTAGATAAGATTTGATCCGGAACCAGAGAAGCGAACGCCGACGTATTTCATTTTTGAGAACGTTATTGAAAACACCCCGTTCAATATCGATTGGCACACCTAGGAACGTCTCGGTCCAATATCCAGCAATATGATCATCGGGATTTACATAGAATGTCATATTCTCGTAGACATGTTTCATTGCCAAAGCAAATCGAATATTAAGAGGAATCTTTTCATCCAATTCAAACCATTTTTCCGTATAATATTTTGCTCTTTCGATGGATATTATGGGGATTTCCGTCTGATATCTCCGTTTCAGACGTTTTATTCGCTCACTAACCAAAATAACTCTCCTTTACAATATTTTTACAATGAGAATAAAGTTAAAGTTGCTTTCATCAATTTTTCTACACATTGTTGTGATTCAAAAACACATTTATGAAATCTAAATTCTTTTAATTGACTTTTGGCAGAGTCTAATTCAGATTCTGCCTCTTGAATTAGTTTTATTGCAAAATCTTTTAGTAAACCAGAAGTCAATTTATTACACCATGTTTATTTCCAAAATTTTTGAAAAAAATTTCAGATCTTGGATATGCATCTAATCGCCGTTCTTGAAACACATCTAAATATATGGCTTATCTATTTTTTATTTTTTTAATTAGAATTGAGGTTGATTGTGTTTTAATTTGAATCTTTGATTTACAAAACGGACAACGTCCCTTGATTTTTAGCCATTCTAAAAAATGTGATTTATGGGCTTTTACACCACAATTTGGGCATTGTACTATTTCGTCAGAGGAATTAATTGATAAATGGCATATAATACAAGTTCCAACGATTTCATTTTTGTCCATATAGACTTTATATTGGAGAATTTTATGTGCTTTATAGAGTAATTCAATTCTTTGGGCTCTACCATTTTTATATTCTGAGAACGTCTCAAATAATTGCTCTAAAGGAGTAATTTCGATTTCTGATTCATATTTTTTTAGTTTAGATTCATATATGCCGAGATTAATTCAATTCTTTGGGCTCTACCATTTTTATATTCTGAAAGATTTTCAAATAATTGCTCTAAAGGAGTAATTTCGATTTCTGATTCATATTTTTTCAGTTTAGATTCATATATGCCATTAACAAAGACTATAGGAAGAAGTAAAGTTCCCCATATGATAAAAAATGAGATTTCGCTTGAATAATTATTATTTTCAATATTTGAAATAAAAAAAGTAGAAATGATCAATAATAAAAACTCAAGATGCAAAATTATCGTAAATATCCTAAGTCTATGTTCAATAGTTTCCTTAGAAACTTATTGTTCCTCATCAGTTGTCATTCCATGAATTAATAACGAATTGGTGTCCTATAAACGTATGCTATTTAAAAAGGTGGCTTTCTAATAAAAATTTGAGTAGAGGGCGTTTTTAATCTTCTTCTTCATATTTTACGCGTTGTTTCTTATATTTTCGTGTGCCGCCATATGCATCAAAAAGGCCTGGTGTGGGATCGACTTCACAGCCATAGTAAGGGATGGGATACCGAATGCCTCGTCCGTAGAGAAATTTTAAACCTTTCACAAGTTTTTCCAACATTTCTGCAGGTATTGCAATGACCATTTCATCATCTTGGGCGTGTCCAAATCGGCGCTCTCCATAGCAAGGAATTGTTAAGGAAGGTTTTTTGGTAAGATAACACTGGGCGATATAATCGGCGCAAGAAGATTCGCCTACACAGAAAAACTGGAGCCGTTCGTAGTCCCGGTATTGAAGCGCGTTGATAATGAGGATCATTTGGGCGGGATTCCCGTAAATGAGGATGATATCAGGGTCGAAAGGATTATAAACAAGGGGCGCCATCATGACCGCTTTATATTTCCCGAATGGAACAGTAGGAAAGGTGTCCTCGAATTTCTTAGAGTCTTCAAGTTTTTTAAACCATTTAATAGCGCGATAGGTGCCGTCTTTTACCATTTGCGGTTTTTCGACTAGACCAAGCATATAAGGGCATATGGGGGTGGCAAAGCTCTCGATTTTTGCCCCGACCGTCCAATCAAAGCAACGAACGCGTGTAATTAATTGGCAGAGAGTGGCTTTTTCCTCTGCAATGCGGCACCATTTGTTCTTATAGAGATCTTCTTCATTTTCTAAAAGTTTGAATGCAATGGGAAAAGTCTTCAAACGTAAATATTGTTCTAATTTTTTAGTTAAATCAGTCCAATCTGGCATAATATCAACTCAATTTTATTCCCGAAAATATTTCACGGTATAATTTCCCGTTCTTAATTCTTTTACTAATTCATTCTCATTTTTGATTGAGGAAGTTTCGAATTCGGTTACAATTTTGCCTACTTCATAGAGCTCATGGGCATCAGACCCGCCAATACCTTTTAAGTTGAGTAACGAATTCACCTTTTTTGCAAAGTTATTTGCCTTTTTCGAAACCCGTCCATTTAAAATTTCAATACCATCTACAAGTTTAAATATCTCTTTTTTCGCTTCTTCTTCAGCTTGCAACCCGATTTCGGAGATTCCAACGACTAAAAATTCGCGAAAAGGATGGGCAATTGCTAAAAATCCAGAATCATAGCCTAAAATTTCACGAATTTCCTTCAGCTCTAGAAAAGGTTCGACCTTCTTTGAAAAGCCATACGCCAAAAAATGACCATCTAAACTCGAAATTTCATAACCACTTAAGATAAGAAAGTTATATTTTTGTCGTAAGAAGGCAATTTCGTCAGCTGACCAAAGTACATCATGTTCCATCAGACAAACTCCATCAAGTCCAACCTTTTTCGCCTCAGTTATAAGTTCCTGAGGACTCATATTGCTACATGGTGATTTAGGAGCTGTATGGACATGAAGATCAATAATCATTGGCTTATTTCTCCAGTAAATTAGAATAAGTAGGACAAAATGATGCAATTTGAGGGTAAGTCTCTTTTACTTCTTTTATAACTTCAGCGATTGAAATCTCAGGATTTTCTTCATGCAGTTCTTTATACTTCATGCAGATTAAGGCAGGGATGATAGATTCGCAACATTCATTAATTAAATTGGCGAAATGCCTACACCCAGGACGGCCAATTAATCGTTTTACTTTGCTTTGGAACCCTGGTTCGATTTTTAGTCCTGCACCTTTGGTTAGGAAGTTGGTCGCTTCTTCGCAAAAGGGGGTAGTAAAGCGCCGCATTTTTCCAGTCAGTGATTGAATGACCAACTCTGGGAGTTGTAATTTTATTTCAATCTGCATAGAATAGAGGGTGTCATCTAAGGTGCCATATATTTTGAGTATATCATCAGATTCCCGTTCAAATCCAACAAATTTTGTTCTACAAAACTTGAGCATTAGCGGTCGTCCTCCATTGTGTAAGCAATGCAAGAATTCTTCATCTGTGGCATGAACGAGATTAAAGCCTTTTTAGTAAATTTCTCAGGAGTTTTCCAAAGTTGTGGGAGCGCTTTCTCTAGCGGCCCAACCGTAGCCCCTAAAATAGCCCCTTCAACACATTCCATAACAAGACTTGCAAGGTAGGGACAAGTTCGCCCAATAAGCCCATATACAATCTTAGTAAAACCTCCTGCGATCCGCCTCCCCTTTAATTTTTCCAATAGTTTCAAGGATTCAAAACATTGAACACTGAAACTTCTAAATATTTTCCCATTTATTTCTAAAATTTCCATTGTTTTTGAAGTTTTGATGGTTACTTCACCTTCAAAACACATGTCATACATTCGCGCCCGAATCTCGCTCGTGCGATTTTCACCCTCGAAAACATGCACTTCTTTATTTTTCGTGTAGGTAAGCACCATGTTCAAGACCAGCTACATATTTTCTTCTTAATGAACTCGATTTTCGATGCCTTTTTAAAACGCAGACCTCATTTTCATTCGATAATTATTTTTTCTAAATTTAAATTAATCTATTTTTTCAAAACGAAACCAAGAATGAGAAGTAAAAAAAACGTTTTTCTGCTATTCTTCATCTTGATCTAAAAGTGGCTTCTTCGACATTAACTCCTTTAGCACTCAATTCGGTCAAAATTTTTCGAGCTTCGGAATCAAAAGGATTGCCTCCACATTTAAGTCTTTGTAAATTAGGGAGCTCTAATAACGCCCTCGGGAGGCTTTTGAGATTGCATTGAGAAATGTCTAAGGAAACAAGAGTTTCTAAATTTTTAATAGAATTGGGAATTTCTTTGATGTTATTATATTTTAGCGATAAGTCTTCGAGGGATTGTAATTGGGTAATGGATTCAGGGAATGTAGTCAATTGGGTCGCCTCCAAATCAAGATTTTTCAAGGAATCTAAATTGGCAATGCTCTCAGGAATTGATGTGAGATGATTACGCGCCAAACTTAAACTTTCAAGTGATTTTAAAGATAATATAACATTAGGAAATTGAGTAAATTTATTGTATTCTAGGTTAAGAAGGAGAAGTGTGCGTAAATCGCCAAAAGAATCTGGCAGAGAGCTAAGCTGGTTCCCTAAAAAGCTGACCCATTTGATAGATTTTAATTGGGTAAAGGAATCTGGTATTTGTTTCAATAGATTTATGTTAAAATAGCAACGTTCGAGTGATTCAAGATTCCCGAAAGAATCTGGTAAGGAGACTAGTTTATTACTGAATATTGAAAATTCTTTGAGTTTTTTGAGATTTCCAAAAGATTCTGGTAGTGAAGCGAGGACATTATTGCTTAATATTAATATTTTTAAAGATTCCAGACTCCCAATAGAATTCGGAAGTAGTAGAAAACGGTTCAGTTGCAAATATAAGGTTTTAAGCGAAGTAAGTTGTCCGATCTCTTCAGGGAGGAACTGTAGTTGATTCTTCATTAATGAAAGATACTCAAGGGAATCTAATTCACAGAAAGTTGCTGGAAGGTTTTTGAGCCCGCAATCATATAACCCAAGTTTTGTAACACGACCATCTACTATTTTTACGCCAAAAGTAGTCATATCACATTTTTCAACTTCAGGAATAGGCTTTCCTATAACTTTCTCTAACTTTTTTATTATTTTTTTATCTTTAGAAGATTCGTCCAATTTGGAAGATTGTTTTCTCGGCAATTGGATGCATCTCCTCAATACTACCTCTTTATGAATTATTAAACGCTAATTTTATGTGTATTAAAAACAATTTAATAAATGTATGTTACTATGGGAACATCCGCCTTACAGACCTCCTTCTGAAGCTTACAGCGTTTTAATCAGAGTAACACGAGGCTGTACATGGAATAAATGTGCATTTTGTAATATGTACAAAACAATACGATTTGAACGTCGAAATCTCCAGGAAATTTTAGATGATATTGTAACTGCTAGCCTATATTGTAAAAATTATACTACGTTATTCATTGGAGACAGCAATTCGCTGGTCCTCCCTACAGAAGACTTAATTAAGATCTTGGATACAATTTATGCCAATTTCCCTCACATGAAACGCGTAACATCTTATGCCCGCGCAAAGACTATAGCAAAGCGGAAAACCATCGAGGAATTGAAAGAATTACATAGGCACGGGCTTTCGCGTCTCCATATCGGACTTGAAACGGGCGATGATGAACTGCTAAAAGTGATCTCGAAAGGAGCTACTGCGGCAGACATGATTGAAGGAGGGAAAAAGGTCGTTGCCTCTGGAATCTCGCTCTGCTTCTATGTCATGCCCGGACTAGGCGGTAAAGAGTACTCGGCACAACATGTGCGAGGAACTGCCTATGTTTTAAACCAAGTAAATCCAGATTTCATTCGCATTCGGACTTTTCAACCCATTCCAGGCACCCCCATCTGGGACATGATTCAAGCGGGAAAGATTACCCTTCTAAGTCCTGAAGAAACTCTCCAAGAGGAATACGAGCTAATACGCCGCTTAGAATGTACTTCCAATTACGTGAGTGATCACATGTTAAATTATCCAGTTTGGGATAATGGCCCACGCCAACTTGATGGGAAGCTTCCAGATGATAAAGAAAAGATGTTAAGATTAATTGAAAATACCATCAAAGAAATAAACGAAAATCCAAGTGTTAAGGAATATTATGAAAAACATCGACAGATGCGAGAATTTCGTGGGAAAACAGGTACTTTGTAAGTTATTTCTATTTTAAAGATGGGCTATCCGCTTATTTAGAAAATTTACATACACCAATATTGTGTATAATTTACTAAATAGAAGTGTGCCTCAAAAGTAGCTTTAGCAGAGGGGGAGAAATAGTTGTAGGGACATTGACCAACATCATTTGAATAGACTGAGAAGTGAATGTGTGCACCTGGTCCATGAACAAGTAAAGAACCTAGAGTTTGATTAGTTTCGACATATTGCCCTTTACTAACAAGAATGGCATCTCGTTGCATCTGCCCATAAGTTTCATTAAGTGCCCATGATTCAAAGATGATTTCAAGGGTCCATTGTGAATTGAGCCACAGTCTAATATTTGTTTGCCAATGCCCACCTTTTTCATTAAACCAAAATTGAATCATTTCAATATAGGCGGCATGTGGGGCAACAATCGCGGTTGTATCATTGACGCCAAAATCAATTCCATTATGATAATAATCGGGAGAGACCTGTCCAAAGCCTGCGATCGCATCACAATGAGAAAAATCATAAAGCGGGAGGCATAGTATGGGATCTTTACCTGGAGTTAGTGTGTCAGGATACTGGGATTTGTAGTTTTCAATGATAATAATAATACCGAATGTGGTTATAATTACGATAATAGCAATGAGAATTATAAGTTTTTTATTCATAGGCTTTCATTTAATACTGACATCTTAATTTGTTAATTAATCATTAAGAATATACTTATATATCTTATGCTGGTAAGAGAGTTCTTCCCAGAATTACATACACCAGTGTTGTGTGTAATTTACTGAATAAAAATGTGCCTCAAAAATAGCTTTGGCGGAAGGAGAGAAATAACTGTAGGGACATTTATCTTCGTTATTTGAATAGATTCCAAAGTGAATATGCGCACCTGATCCATGTACAAGTAAAGATCCAATACTTTGGTTGGCTTCAACATATTGTCCTTGATTAACAAGGATAGCATCTCTTTGCATCTGTCCATAGGTTTCATTCACAGCCCATGATTCGAAAGCGATCTCAATCATCCATTGCGAGTTGAGCCATAAACGCACGTTTGTTTGCCAATGACCCCCTTTCTCATTATACCAAAATTTAATTTCATCTACATAAGCAGCATGCGAGGCTACAATGATAGTGGTTCCATTAACTCCAAAATCAATTCCATTATGATAATACTCTGGCGTTATTTGCCCATAGCCTTGAATTGCATCACAATGAGAAAAATCATAAAGAGGGAGGCATAATATGGGATCTTCACCTGATGGCAATGTGTTGGGATATCGAAAGTAAAGATACTTAACGAATAGAATACTAATTGTGGAGATAACTATGATAATAACAATGAGAATTACAAGTTTTTTATTCATAGGGTTTCATTTAATGAGTTGAGTTATTTACTTTCGGTAGGAAGGAGAGCTCTTCCTAGAATTTCCCATTGTTGAGGTGCGATCTGGGTAGCTTGTCCAAAAATGTAGATCTCAGTCCCACGATAGGAAGTAATTTGAGTAAGATCAATTCCTTCGATATATTTCAGATTTTCTTTGATAAAGCGAACCTTAACATCAGCGTTATTATAAAGTAAGGAAATAATGGTATCAGAGTTTTCAGTTTGAATGAGAGGTGAATCGGGGTCAGAAGTGTCAAGAGTACCTTTTATCACCACTTCCTTCCCAGACTTTAAAGGTTCATTTCTTTGAATCCATGTTTCATAGATTTCTCGAACCGTCTGAAGGGCTCCTTCTCGCACTATGTAACATCGAATTTCTTCAACCTTAAAAGTATCTTCAGTTCCTAATTTTTCTCCAGAACCAATACAAATCCATTCTTTATCCAATCGATTGATAACAGTGCCTAAATTAAGGCTCGCCGTCACACCTAATAGGGATATTGTCTGATCTAATGGGACGATTAATGAATAGATAGATGTTTTTTCCCACGGTTTCGGTCTCATTAATTAAAATCCCTCCTTTTCTTCTTCCTTTTCTCTCTTAACTTTAACAATCTCATCCCAGACTTCTCGAGCATAACTAAAAGTCTGTTCTGTAAAGGAGTCGAAATCAAAAGTTTCTCCAACTTTACGAGCAGGGATTCCTTCCACGCGTGCTCCATTTTCAATATCGTTTGCGACAAAGGCAAAAGGAAGGACCTCGGCATCATCCCCAATAGTCACGCCGGGAAGAACTCCACCACCAGCCCCGATCAGAACATTTTTTCCAATTTGAATTTCACCTTTCCGAAATGCGCCAACCATTCCTTCGTGAGTGGCGAGAGCTGTATGTTTCCTAATGTGTGTCCCATCATCAATTTTTATTAATTCAGGATACCAGCCATCAAACAGAACTTCATCATCAATGAATACATTTTTACCGATTTTCACGCCTACTAGTCGGAGTAAGGCTTGGCGGATGCGTTGATTCATCGGTCTTCGTTGAAATTGAAGAATAAGATTCGTGATAAGGGCATCGAAAGGATTTTTAATTTTTCGCCACTTATGAAGGGTCAAACCTGTCTTTTCAATGCGTCGTCGTTTCTTTCCGGTATCAAGCTTAATTTTTCTCGTCATTTTATGACGAATATTGTCAGGTTCTCCGATCGCAAAGGTATTATCCTCAACGTCAGAAGAGAGCACGCCAGGGGAAACAATGCAGTTGTCTCCCACTGTCACACCAGGCAGAATGAAACATCCTGCGCATATTAGAGTATTTTTCCCAATTTTCACTTCACCAACCCGAAGTTCCCCATCTAAGAGTTCATGCGTGAGGATACTACTGCCCATTCCGAGAATCGAATTATCGCCAATTGTTATTTTTTCTGGAAAGTAGGGGTCTAGAGTATTCCCGACCGTAATCATAACATCTTTTCCGATTTTAGCACCAAGGTAACTAAGATAAGCAGCTTTAATAGAAGGAAGTCCGTATTGAAAAACCCGTAAACGAGCTGAAATACGAGGCCAACGGAAAACCGATTGCATCAACCGATACCATTTTCGTTCGGCAGGAGTTGCAGTTCTAGTTTTCCTGTAACGTTTTGTACTTTGCCCTTCGTATTCCTTACTTTTTTTAGCATTCCGATAGATTCGTTTTGTTAATTGTTTTTGGAATTCTTCAATACGTTGGCGATCTTTCTCTGTTTCCGCGTCTTCTATCGAAGTAAAAAGGGGCGTTAAATAGGTAGTATGTTTTAAAATTGGATACATTTCAAAAATTTTTTTAAATCCCGCAGGTGGGCGCATTTTCTTATTCACTTTTCTTGAAGCGTTATCAAATTTTAACGCTGTGATATTATAAGAATATTTGGTTTAAACAGCAAAGCAAAACGATAAGATCTTATAGGAGTTACATAATCGTTTTTTAGAAAATTTTCAATATCAAGTGACAAAATTAATTCAATTAGGAAAAATTTTCTTATATAATCGTGGATTTTTCTTTAAAAGGCATTAGAATTAAATTAAAAATAGGAATTTGGGTAATTTTAAATTAGTAGAAGAACAAAAAGGTGATGGTATACATTCAATCTGATTCAGAATTTGAATTAGAGGCTAGTAAATGGACTAATTATCATACTTTTTTGACAGCTTTTTCAGCCCTTGTCACCTTTTTTGGCCTTTTTTCAATCGTATTTACAGGACTTTGTTTTAACAGAATGGCTATTTCATTTGGCTGGGATTCTGCAGATACACTCATTATTTTTGCAATAATAAGCATTTCAGGTCTTTTTTCAGTTCTTCCGCGTTATTTTGCCGATCGATTTGGACGGAAACCACTCATTATCATCCTTAATAACATATTTCTTATATTGATTATTGGCTCAACACTAGCCCCTGAAACCATTAGTTTCATGATTTTTCGATTTTTTGCGGGTCTTTTTGGAGTAAACATTGCTTCAGTAATGATTTCAGAAGAAGTTCCTGCACGACATCGGGGGAGAGCATTAGGGGCTGCAACAGGTATCGGAATGACATCTTCACTTCTGGCAGCCTACCTTTATACGTTCACAGGGCAATCGGAAGATATGTGGCGTTATCTTTACGCAATAGTATGTATTATAGGAATGATTTTAATCACAATTTTATGGTTTAAAATCAAAGAAACGAAGCGATTTGCCCATATAAAGGCGAAAGGCAAGGAATATCTTAATTCATCCCTGCTCTCAGTATTTCATAAAAAATACCTCAAAATTTTAGTATTAAGTAGTCTCGTCTTATTACTCACCAACTGGATTTACATGACAATTAAACGATATTTTGTCTTTTTTCTTACGGAAGAACGAGGGAGCTTGGGATTTAATGAAGAAGTTATTGGAACTTGGATGATTTTTATCTATGTCGGTTCAATACTCGGCTATTATTTTTCAGGATATTTCGCTGACTTGATTGGACGGAAGAAGACTATTTATATAACGGTCTGTACTTATTTCATTGGTAGTGTTATTTTCCTTTATACATGGGAAATTTGGCTTATTTTTATGGGGCTTTTTATACTTAATATTTCTTTCGCGATTTATCGAATGATTGCGGATATTCTAGCGGTAGAATTTTTCCCAACTGAATTAAGATCTTCAGGTAGTGGCTGGATCATTGCCTTCGCCTCAATCTCCAGCATCGTTGGTAATTTTATCATGTACTTCATCGTTGAAAGCCTTGGCGAATGGGGACTGTCGTTTTTTATTGTGGGAACGATCTGCTTAATTGCCTTAGTCATCGTTACCCTCTTTATTCCCGAAACGAAGCAGCGGGTCGTAGAGGAGATTTACTTAACAGAAATCGAAAAATTAGAGGTATAAGGGACTTTTTTATTTCTTCTTTGGTTTCGTATTATCTTCAGAGTCATCAACAAAAAGAGGCACGCCATCAATCCAATCCCTGAATACAAATCCAAATTCATCAACTTTATATGTAAATTTTCCTGGTATTGCCTGTGGGATTGATTTATCACTTTCCTGAACTTCTTCGCCTATTATGCTACGTTCTTTCATTTTTTCTGATAAAATTCTGACCGCATGCAAGGATTTCAGTGCTTTTTCCTCATCAGTCATATTTCTTCGCAAAGAAACGCCAACGTAAGGGACATCTCCGATTCTTTCATTAATAATTTTCACAAAACGGCGTAGTGTTCTTCGATCTTTACGCCCCATAACAATGATAACACCATTCACGTCGGAATAACTTAAACTAACTAATATCAATGACGATGCGTTCTCTTTCGGAAACCAAATATCCATTGAAACTTTATCCGTTTCCGATTCATAGTAATGCCCTGAAACACCATCTACACTCCATGATCGTTGTGAAATAAGAGAAAGAAACTCAGCTTTTAAGCGGTCTGACGTTCCAAGTACGAGAATTTTAAATCTAAATTCATCCATTACAATCCATCATTATCTATCTCTTGAATAAAAATTAAATTTTATTCTCTATTTAATCATTTTATTAATATCCAATATTATATTTTTTTTAAATAGAACTTATATAACGCAATGTTTCAAAACGTATTATCGCAAAAATATTATTACTAATTGCTAAGAAAGAAGGTTACAAAGATGGAGAAAAAAAAGATGGCACTTACATTGTTGCTGGGTGCACTCCATTACTGTGCTTCAGAACTCGTTAATATTGATCCTGCATATAAACAAAAATTAACAGGTATAGACATAGTTTTTCAATATAAAACAGAGCCAGATGGCCCGAATAGTTATGCAATTCTAAAAGATTCTAGGATTGAGTATAAAATCGATGCGATTCATGAAAATCCGACCTTCGTAGTTACGACCAACGATCTTGATCTCGCTTTAAAGATTTTTAAGGGGAAATATCTAATCTCCGAAGCTATCAAACAAGGTGATGTAGAAGTTATTGGCGATAAACAAGAAATTCTAAAATATACGTTCTTTTTAGAGGATTTAGTGCCGTACTTAGGTGATTTAACGGGGTGAGTTTATGGGTGTGAAGGAAATAATGCAGATTAAGGCACTTTTCTATTTTATGGGAAAAGGGCTTGAGATCGTTTCAAGGATCAACGAGGATTTTCAAGAGGAATTTGAAGATCTTGATGGAATATTTCAATGGCATGTTGAGGGAGTATCAATGTATCTGAGTGCGAATAATGGCGTATTTGATTCTTATTTAGATGCCGAGCATGATGAACCTACAGTAATTTTTACTGTTGAAGACCATGAAAAAGCTTTAGAGATTCTTAAAGGCGAGATCGATGGCACTTCAGCTTATATGGCAGGTGATTTGTCAATAACCGGCGATATTCAAATGGGGCAGAAGTTTGGACAAGTTGCAGAATGGCTCACCGAGGCTTTAAGTGATTTATTATCATAAAATTAATTTCTCTCTTTTTAGAAAACTAATTTTTCTCTTTTTAGAAAACAGAAAAGGTGAAATAAATGATGAATAAAAAGCGATTATTTCTCCTAGGATTTTTCACGATTATGTTTGTAACCGGGACAATTCTGATTTTTACAACACCTCAAAATATTAAAATTACCTATGGGCTAACAACACAAACCGAGGATGGCGTCACGATCGTGTTTAACGTGTTCGAGCCCAAAGGGGGAGCAGAGAAAATGAAAGCTGTAATAATTGGACATGGAGGAATGGCAACTAAAGAGTTCTTAAAAGGATATGCCATTGAATTAGCCAATGCGGGATTTTTAGTAGTTAATTTTGATTTTAGAGCGCATGGTCAAAGTGGTGGGGAACTCAGATTTGAATTGTTAATCAATGATATAAAAGCTATCAAACAATATTTAAGTTCGCGTGCCGATGTTGATATACATAATCTCACATACATAGGGTATTCGATGGGGGGTTATCCAGGCAATCAAATTGTGAAAAATGATACGGATTTCAAGTGTTTTATTGGAATTGGAACGGCATTGCCTTATGGCGACTATCTCCCCGATTATGTGGTACCTGCGAACTCCAGTCGAAAATTAAATATACTCATGATTTTAGCGCGTTTTGATGAAGCCATCAGTCTTGAAGAATTGAAAGAGGGAATGGCACTTCGATTAGGGATGATGGCTTCAGAAGTTGACGTAAATAGGTTGTATGGAAGCTTTCAAGCTGGAAATGCATCAATGATTTATTTAGATGATAATAGCGATCATCTATTATTATGTTGGGATGAAGATTTTATTCGAGAATCACGCGATTGGATCATCAATTCTTTTCCTGATGTGGAGATATTAGATGAAAATTTTTATGCCAATCTCCGAGGGGTCATTTTATTACTGCAAATCATCGGAGGGATCGGGCTCTTCTTCCTAATTATCGATCCACTTTCCAAATTCATTGTTAACCCGAAAGAGGAAGATATCCATAAAATTGAATTGCCTGGAGAAACTATCAATAGCATAATCAAAAAAACTATTGTTTATTCTTTCCTTTTCGGCGTTCCAGGGGCAATCATTATGAGCCCATTACTTATTTTCTTGCCTCTCACAATTGCAGGCGTAATGAGTGTTTTGCTCTTTAGCCAAGCCTTTGGTGTCCTGATACTACTCTGGAGAATGGGAAAAAAAGCGAATTTAACTTTCAAGGATATATTAAAAGCACCATTTAGAGGCTCGAAAATACAATTATTACGTCAAATCGGCTTCGGCGCGATTCTTGCGACTATCCTCTATTTGATTATCTACGTGTCATTTGGGCTCAATTATATGGGCATGGTCCCTGGATTATCCAAAATTCCTTGGGTCCCTATTTATTTTGCAGCAAACTTATTCACACTTCTTATATTTAGCTCATTAGCCCAATTTGTGGTCCAATCTAAGTTTGAAGAGGAACGCGGTCCCCTTAAAACTATTGTTTTAACCTTTGGTGCCATAATGCTATATTTAGGTTCCTTAATTACCGGTTTTTGTATCGCACTTGGAAACTATTTTGTTATGATTTTTCTATATATCATCACACCGCTTTCCCTCCTTATAGCTGCCGTATTAGTGGTTTCATATCAAAAAACTGGTAATATCATTATGGGGGCTATTGTATCTACGCTCTACATTACCCTTCTCACATGTACTCTTGCACCTTATATGTTCATCTTAACAAGTCCAGTCTTAATCATCTCAATGTAATTGATTCTCAAATTTGTGGTACCTCCAACAGCTGAATTCGATTTCCATTAACTAAAAGGATAGATGGAAATGGATAACTGAAACGAGTAGACCAGGTAAGCGTATAGGCACCTGCGTTGAGGATTGCCAGATATTCACCTTTGTCAACAGGACTAGGGAAGGGGTAGCGCTTAGTAAATACGTCCATATCTGTTGGGAGACAACCAGCAATAGAGGTAGGGGTAGTGTGTGGGTCTGACATGCGATGGATTAATTCGAAACGAAATTTACTATTTGAAAATTTAGGGCACTGATGAGTTCCAGTATCAAGCATAATCCAAGGAATACCTTCGACTTTAAAGACGCGAATGATTTGTGTCAAAACCAATCCTGCATCACCCACGATGTAACGTCCAGGTTCAAAAATGCAGGTAACGTGTTGCCATCCTCGATCATGCAAAGTTTCATAAAGTAAAAGGAAAAGGTCGGTTAAATCGTCCTCGGAAAGATTACTTGCTTCAGGAAAACCTCCGCCAAAATCTAACTGCGAAATGGAAAAACCTTGTTGTTCAAACATATTTGCCGTATCTAATAGGTAAGTGATACCCTCCTTAAAAAGTTGGTCATCCAATTGAGTTCCAGAATGTAATTGGAGTGTCGTGAGGGAGAGGTTATTGTTCTTATTCAATTTTTCGGTTATTTTAGAAATAGTATCTTTATCGCCTGAAACGCCAATTTGCTTATTTGGACGAGGACTTCGTAATCGAATTCCTACTTTTTGGATGTACGGACTTGTTATGGCTTCCGCAATTTCGTCAATTTCATCGATTTGACATATGAGAATTAATCCGATTTCATCAGATATTACGCGTTGGAGAAAGGTAGGCGTTTTATAAGGCGCACTCAAAATAATGGATTCGGGATCTTGTAGGAGCTGCTTAGCGAGGGAATATTCGAATTCTGTGGCAACCTCAGCACCAAGTCCTTCCTCGGCAATAATTTTACAGATAGAGGGTAAATAATTCGCTTTATAAGAATAATAAATCCGGGGTTTGAAAAATTTCTGAGTTAAAGTTGTGAGTATTCGACAATTTTCCCGAATTCTTTGCTCGAGAAAGACATAGAGAGGAGTTTTGTATTGTTTAATAAGAGAGGACGCAGGGGTTCCATCAATTATGAGCTCTCCCTTTACAATGGAGAGTTGTTTATTATTAAAGTAAGAATACTGGGTTTTAGGAATCCTTTGGCGCCTCGGTTTAATGCCGAATCAACTCCTGATATATTTTTTCGATTCTCGTAGCAACTTTATCCCACGTGTGATTTTGAATCTTTTGATATCCATTCGTCCCTAATTGGCGGGCCAATTCCTCATTTGTAAGAAGTTGTAGAATAGCCTTTGCTAATTCACGAGGTGAATGAAATGGTACTAACAGTCCATCCATCCCTTGTTGGATGATCTCAGGCATAGCACCCAAATTCGCACCAATTACAGGTTTTTTATTAATCCAAGCTTCTAAATACGCAATACCATACGCTTCGCTTCGAGATGGCATTGCATAAATGTCTTGAGCTGCAAAGGCATCTAACTTTACTTTCGCATAGTAGGGGACAACGCCTATATTAATAATATGAGAGCGAAGATCTTTCAAATTTCTTTTAACTCTATTGAATGCCGTCGTACTGGGACCTATAAACATAAAAGTACAATTAGGATATTTTTTAACCACATATTTCAAAGAAAGAAGAAGTGAAATCGCCCCTTTTTCAAAATTTTTATAACCACAAAATAATACGAGCTTCTGCTCATCGTCTAACTGAAATTGCGCCCGGAACCGCTTGTCATTACCTTTCAAGTATTTTTTGGGATCAATACCCATGTGAATACGCCGTATTTTATCTTTTAAAAGCCCATGCTTAGTAAGATAGTTGGATTCCCTTTCAGAACATGTAAGAATCCGATCAAATTTATTCAAAAACTTTACATAGGATGGATTATGGTATCGAGGATTCATAAAATGGTAAAAAGGAGTACAGACTGTCGGGATTTTCTTGATTTTGCCTGCCATCAATGCGAATAAATTTGTCGCAAAAGGCATGCAAACGGAATGAATTATATCAACTTGGAATTGTAACGCTTGTAGAAAGAGGTTCGGGACGAAGGGACCATTAGTTAATAAATTAAGATAACCAAAAGGAAGAATATGCCTCGCACTAAAGTGTTTTAAAATTTGTTTATAATGTGAATAAAAATTATTGAAAAATAAACTAACTCCGGGGATATATTTTATTGGATATCTGTAAATATCGACTTTACCAATTTTAGAATGTGCTTCTTCGATTTTTTTTCCATTAGGATTTCCAAATGCATTAAAATCTAAGGCATTTGAGCAGAATACTTTAATCCTATGCTTTCTCTTGTGGAGTATCTCTGATATTCGTTGAATGTAAAATTCACTCCCAGAAATGGCAGGAAAATAACGAGGTGCGATATGTAAAATCTGCATTGACAATCAATACATGAATGATTGTATAAAAAAATTGGTAAAAATTAAATGGTGGTGCTGTAGCGAATTTGAATCCGTAGGGGGGATTCGCCCCAATGGATCAAGATGCTAAAAAGACAACGAAGTTGTGAGCCTTAAGCAATGATCCATGAATTGTGAGCATAGTGATTTTTAACCAATAAAGCAACCCAACACGACGGAAAGGTCCCCGAATCGCGTTCGGGAAAGTCATCTTTTTGCCCTTAATCCACGGTCTATTCTTCGCTACAGATGGTATTAAATTAATCGAGTAACTCGGTCTTCCAATTTACTGATTGAAGAATTTTATCTAAGTTTGCTTTACGCTGCTCCATCTCGGCAATCATTGCGGCAAGTTCATCTTGTTTCTTTTGCGGGATGTATTCAACGGCTTGTCCCCCAAGATAAACTGGCCCCTTTGGATGAAGCGATTCCAATTGGCTCAGTTCTGAACGTAAATCTCCGATCCTGATAATTAGCTCTGTAATGGTCATTTCTTTACCTTCAACATTGATTCTCGTATTTGTATTGGTTTTATTAATTTTTACTTTGAGATCGCGTATTTCTAAGATTAAATCGTTAATTTCTTTGGTTAATTTATCGAAATCCACTTCTGTCTTCTTATTCTCTAGTACATTAAATGTATCTTGCCGTAGTCGATATAGCCGATAGAGCTTACTTTGCATAATCTTTAATTCTTGAAGTGCAGCCCCTAACAACATAAGCTGGTCTTAATAAACGATAATTTATAAACTTTATTGTCTTAGAAATGTGCTATTGTTTAGTCCATAAAAGCATTATAAATCCTTTTTTGAAGATCTATAAAGAAGAAGCTAAGTAACATGGAATCCGTCAGAATTTCTTCAAAATTTTCTCAATAAATTTTTTCGTATTCCTTATTTCCTTTTCAACATCATTAGTTATTGTGAAAATTCCCTTTAAAGAATTTACCAGATTTTTATCATCTAGTGAAAAAAATATCTTTTTAATCTGATTCTTCAATTCATCAATATGTCCCCTTTTTAGATGGCTCAAGACCTCTTTTAAATCCACATTCTCATTAAGCATGATGATATCTCTTATATCTGTTTTTCTCCCCGAATGAATTTTAAAAGCAATTAAAAGTTCTTTTTTAGGAACTTTACAACGAACCGAAGTTTTAAGACCAGAGAGATTTACTTCAATAGAATTTTTTTTAATGTAATCGAAACTCCATGATGCACCAGTGGATCTACTAACTAAACTATTGATAAGCAAGTCGATTGTAACTGGAAACCCTATGACTTCTTTTCTGTAATTTACAAACATACCATTGTATGATTCATCAAAACCCGAACTTTCAATATGCTTCTTAAATCCTTTACTTTCCAAAACTTTTTGAAATTTTTCAAGATTTTTCTTTGAAAGAACTATATCACAATCAACAGAGAATCTATGTCTTGCGAGACTACTAACAGCGTACCCTCCTACTATAATAAAATCAAGTTTCAAATCTACCAATGTTTTAATTGTTGTGAGTATCTCGTTCTCCCGTTCTATAAATGCCATACAAAACCGTCACTCCAAGGCTAGACAAACTTGATATTTGTGCACTAAAAGTTAGTTTTTGTTTCTTTATATTCAATTTCCAGACCCAAATTGTACATCTCATCTAACATTTCCAATGCTGGTTCATAGGAATAAATCTTTTTTTGACAAAATTTTACCGCATCCTCTAATGGATCAACTTGAAATCCATCAATTTCTTCCACTTCAAAATCTGTATTAATATATAACACATAAAATACTCCAAATAACGTTTCTTTTACAGGTTGTCCCTTAATGTAAAACTTTTCTCTCTTTGTTATGAAAAACTTTTCCCAACGATCCAATTCTTTTTCCTTGACTTTTATGTGAATTGGATAAAAACCAAAGAATCGATTTATCTGATATCCCCCCTTTGTCCAGAAAAATACTGCATCAGGTCCTGTTAAGGAATATTTCATATCAACTTCCTTTAATAATTTATAGGATCGAAAAATATCTATTGTCTTACTTAAATATTCTTCCTGCGAATTTACTTTATACTTACCCCATCCTATCCTTTCTAATAATCCTTTTTTCGTCATATCGTACAAGACTTTATTAGGGTTTGGACTCACAAATACTGTCGCAAACTCCTTTGCAGTGAACTCTTTCTTCCAATTCCATAATACATTCCACAATTCATAATACATCATAAATATTACCATTGTAGTAATAATTTAAAAACTTGACGTTTCCATCTATTTTACTTTAGGCGATCAACAATAGAGCCTTTATTATTAATTGAAATTAATTCACAATATAATCTAACTAAATTGTTCAGTCTTCTAATCAGGAAAAAATTCTAGTTCAGGTGTTAATAAGATGGTCACAAGAAACAATTGAAATCTTCAATTAATAATAAATTATTGTTAACTCGAGGATAGAAGTTAGTATTAAAAGATATCAAGTCCAACGAGTTTTTTTCCCAAATTGATGAGGAAAGAAGGGGCCCATGGGAGAAGACCTTTGAGAAAAGTATCCATTGCGTAGTAATAGTTATCCTGTGATTTAATTCCGGCGTGGATCAGTGGTGTAGTGATGTATCCGCTGATTTTAGGGGGAGCGCCTAGGCTTTTCGCAGGGAACCAGTGGGTATCATCATATTCTACATCGAACCAATTCGGTTCACCCTGATGAGATGCTTTCCAAGTAGAGTTCGATAATATGACTTCGTGTTCACCGTCTTCGTATTCAATCTCAAGATAGATATTTCCAGCAACTCTCTGTATTAAGTAATTATGGCATTCTGCAGCGATTACATTGGTTCCTGGTTTAATTTGTTCGGTAACATCTAGGAGTTGAATTCGTTGGAGAATGGGTTCGACAGATAGTGACATTTTACTAACAATTTCGGTAAGTTTCTCTCCATTCAAATATAACTGCATCACCATGTCACACATACCTTGGATATGACAGCTCTTTACGGGTTTATTTATTTGGAAGGATTTTCGTAGGTAGATGGGGTCCCCAATTTTCACTTTTTGGGGGGCAGTGATGAATTCTGCTTTTAAGAAAGGGTCGGTCCAGATGATGCCTTTGTTAATTTCTTGAATTTTCTGCTCATAAAAGAGGATATGGGCATCGAACCGTTCCAAAAGAGGCTTTAGACCCTGTGGTTTGGCTGCTTTTAGCCAAAGTTCTTCGTAATCCTTTTTTAATCCTTTAAGGTAATTCTTTAGGTAGGTAATTTGCTCGATCAATTCTGTGATATCGACTTCTTCTTTGTCTTTTTGATTTAATTTTTTCTGAATTTCCTGAGGGATTTTATATTTCTTGGCGAGATAAATACCGAGTCGGGCAGCATAAGCCAGATAATCTAAATTTTCTTTATTTTTCTTGACGTTAGGTTTGATTTTGGCAATTAATTGTAAGGCTTCTTCACTCTCATCGAGAATCCGGTCAAGGTTTTTTACTTTTGCTTTAATTTTTTTGGGAGAGGGAAAAGGATGCCGCCAGATATGGCTAAAGAATTTAACGGGGTAGATTGGATGGAGCTCATTATACACATTAAGGTACTCGAGAGCCTTGATGAGGTCGATTGTTTCTACACTATATAATTGATAGATGAAATTTTCTTTGAATTTTTCTTCATTCCAAAGTTGTGGTGCCCAGCTGGCTTCAGCAGTTACTAAGTATCCGAAATAATTATTTTCTCGCAAGTTTTCATTTAGAAAATCACCCCATACAGATGTAGCAATGCCTAACGCTCCAATCTCAAGCCCATATTTCGCCATCGAGACCACATTTTGAATTGTTCGTTTTATATCAGGGAAATTTCTGGTAAAATCATATAAGGTTGGGCTGAGAATCACTTGATAACCGTTTTCACGGAGTTTCTTTGCCTTTTTATACTTCCGTTTAGGAAAGAAAAGCCATGTTTTTACCCAATAGTCCCAATAAAAGACGATGAGATCTTTGGGTAAATTCGTTAAGAGCGTTTTCTCACCTAAGACATTGTCATGATAACAAATAATGTTTCTTTTCCCGAATTTCTTAAGGGTTTCAATTAAAAAATTATAGAATTCAAGCATGACGGCGCCTTTTCCCTTTTCTTTAACTAGCTGCTTCGTATTATATTTCCCGAAATCAAAGGTTTCGTCCAATCCGAGATGAAAAAATTTGGAATTGAATGTCTCACACAATTCTTTGAGGAGATCTTCGAGAAACGCCCTGACCTTCGGATTGCTCACATCATAACAAGCTGCGCCAGGGAATTCTCCGAGATGCGCATATTTTGGATAATTTGTCATTAAAATATTATCTACATGCCCAAATGAGTTAAAAATGGGAACTATTTCCATAAAATATCGTTTTGCGTAGGCTTGAATTTCTTTAATCTCCTCGGCAGTATATCCTCCTCTTGCTTTCCCGATATCAGGGTATTTTTTAAAGTTAAATCCATCTTCTAGGTAGAGAAAATGATAGTTCATCTTGAATTTACTCAAAAATTTAATGGTTTTTTTCATATTTTCTACGGTAGGGATTTGATTTCGGCTCGTCTGGTCTGTAATTGCGCGAATAATATAGGCGGGATAATCAGTTATTTCGATTTTAGGTAGGAATAGGATGCCATCCTTGGTGCTACGTAACAATTGTAGAAATGTATTCACCCCATAATAAATTCCTTTCTCTGATTTTGCAACAATAATTGGGTTATTTTCTTCAAAAGTCAAGAGATATGTTTCACTTTGTATGGTATTTGCTGGAAAGTCGTATAAATCTAAATTGATTCGTGGCGCTTCCTCAAGGGCTTTTATTTTAAATTTTCCTAGTTGTGATAATTCTTCTGTGATGATTTCAATAACCACATCTTTAGAATCCACATTATGAAATACCAGTTCTAGCTCCTTATCCGTCTTCAAAAACCCATTTATTTTACCTATAACTTGTGGTTGAGGTAAGAGATGTAATTTGTACTCGAAAAATTTCTCAGTTGGTTCAAAGCCTCGAATCACCACGCCTTTCATAAAACGCCTCCATTCTATTGAAAATTTTAAATTAATCCCAATAGTTCGTACATTGACTTTACTTATATCTTTCATTGTAGTTAAGAATTATTTGGTTCTCAAAAAAATGAAGCCCATTTCATTTCCAACCATCTTTATAACTGAAGGGAAAGCGCGACTTAATATACCAGACATGAATTCATATCGAGTTCCTACGGAAGCTCCTGTATTTTATAATTTTATAATGGAAATGAACCGAGATATTGCCATCCTTGTGGTAAAAGTGTATCAAGATCAACAAGGCCATCCTCTTACAATTTTACTCCCTCTCGCAGCGACTGGCGTTCGTGGAATTCGATTCCAATTAGAAATTACAGGGATTCAAAAAATAATTATGAATGACGTTTCCCCAGAAGCATACGTATTAATGAAACAGAACTTACAATTAAATAATTTATCAGATCGTATTACGATTCATAATGAAGATGCCTTGCATTTTTTAAACTCTTTTGCCAGGCGCGGACAGCGAGCAGATGTTATTGACATAGATCCCTTCGGCTCTCCTTCTCGATTCTTAGATTCTGCGTTGCGCGCTTTAAAAAAGAAATCCGGACTAATTTGTTTAACTGCCACTGACATGGCACCCCTTTGCGGGGTAAAACAAGAAGCATGTTTGCGAAAATATGGGGGGCGTTCTCTCCGAACAGAATATTGTCATGAACTGGCGGTGCGATTATGTCTAAATACCTTAATAACTACAGCTGCTCGCTATGAAATCGCGGTAACTCCATTACTTAGCTATAGTATCGATCATTATATACGAATTTATGCGCATCTCCAATCTGGTGCCTTAAAGGTTGATGCTCTTTTACACCAGTTAGGATATATAGTGCATTGTTTTCAGTGTGATTATAGAAATGCCACCTCAAACCTCTTAGCAACCCATCCCTCCTGTCCAAACTGCGGTAATCCATTAGATTATGCAGGGCCTTTATGGCTCGGAAAACTCTATGACCCCTCCTTTTGCGAACGTTTATTAAATGAAAATAATCAGAGAGACCTTGGAACGAAAAAACGAATTCAAAAATTACTCCAACAACTTCTTGAAGAGGATTCTACGATTATAACCTATCATAATATCCATCGTATTTGCCAACAACATAAAATTAATGCAAGCCCATTCCAAGAAATTATTCAAGCTCTCCAAAAGCAAGGTTTTTCCGCTTCGCGAACACATTTTTCCCGCGTTTCAATTCGTACTAATGCTTCCCGCACCCAAATAGCCCAAATCATCCAAAAGATCCAACAATCTGATTAGATTGCTGATTAATTCGGTTCAGACATGTTATTTCTTTAGCCATTCTACATTATCTCCAAGCACCACGAGAAAATCTGTAATCACATTGATGGGTACTTTAAGATTTTTCGCAATTTCACGAAGGGAATGATTTCCGTCACACAATTGGACAATTTTTCGTAATATTACAGATAATTCCTCGTCTTGCGCGAAATTTTCAACTTCTATAGGTTTCTGAATTATGGGATGCACGCGAATACGTTTTACCAATCGTTCAAAAGAACAGAATCGTAGAATTTCCTTTATTTTCTCGAAACTGATTCCGGTCTTTTTTTGAATGCCTTTTACACTCCGGGCTCCATCGATGTTTAAAAGGACCTCAATACCTTCCTTTCCAAATAGATTCAGAATTGTTTCGCGTTCATAGGTGTTTAATCGAAAAATAGGCATTGCTTCAGGAGTTAATACGAATATATCCGTTTCATAGACAGGCGATTCGATTGTAATCAAATCACCTAATTCAAAAAGATATCCAACCTTTTCTATAACTTCATCTACAGGACATTCTAAGCGATTAGCGATTTCTTGAACATCTGAAGTTCCATCGATCATTAATAACAGTTCAAGTAATCCTGCAGAAATATTATGTAATCCTAATAAATCGAGCTCATCGTGTGAAGCAAGAAATTCTTTCATTGAAGGTGTTAAAACAGGAACATCGGATACCTGAATAATTTCGGATGCAAATTTTTTGAAAATAATTTCTTTAAATGATTCGAATTTTTGGACTTCAATAGTGCCATCCCAATTTTTTAAATCAAATGTCTGTTCAAATTCTTGAATAATTTCTTTTAATTTAGTTCTAACTTCTACTTTCTCGATATTAACGAATAAAATTCCAAATACATGCTCACCTGCTTCGATTAATATTTTGAAATCCCCTCGATCTACCGTTCTAATTAATTTCTCTTTTCGATAATCCTTCGTAGGCGGGATTAAAGAATCTATGAATGAGATTATTGCGGAAATAAAACCAGACACAAGATCTTCATCTAATTTACTCCCAGAGAAACTATGTTGGAGCAGATTTAATCCCCGTTCTTTATGAATAAAAAAGATGTTATATATCATTTTCTGCTCCAAATCCCCTTCAATTACCGTGCAAAATACATTTTCTTGATTCCTATCGCTAGGATAATAATGCCAGGTATTTGGAGAATTGCACTTAGAAGGTAGAGACGATGAATATCGATGATAGGGGCCATTGCCTCGACCACTGCCACGGAAAGAAAGATTAAACCTATACCAAAGAGCACAAAGCCAATGAAAATTAATATTGTATTCTTCCGTGTAGGGGGTATTTTAATTGCCAAATAAATCCAACTGAGTGGGATAAAGGCGGCAAACGCAACTGCATAAACTAATACATTTTGTGATAAGAAGAAATCTGGGATGAGAAGTCCAATAATTACGACCACTGTAAAGCCGAGAATGAATAAATAATAATCTTTTCCTTGAAATACTGCATATTCTGAAACAATTATTAAAAATCCCAATCCAGCTAACTCAAAAGAATTTGCTAATTTCCACATGAATTGATAATTTTCATATACCATAGGATTTAATTCCGTCAAAAAATAATCGAAATACACAAGAAAAATTCTACTTAATCCTAAACATAAAAACATAAAACAAAACGCCAATTTAACTTTATTTCTTTCCTCTGATTTGATATATTTTTGTAATAAAATTAATGCCGATGAAAGAAATAGAATAATAACCACAATCCAAAACCCAAATGCAATTTCATCTACTAATTCCATATTAGTCACTCCAATTATAACCATTCTTTAATTTGCTGGAGTCCAGTAATTGCATCTGGTGCAAATGCATCTCCGCCGATCTCCTTTACAAGCTCTTCAGTAACGGCAGCACCACCTATTATTACCATTACTTTATCACGTAATCCTTCTTTCTTTAATGCTTCAATCACTTTACCAAGTTCTTTATCTGTCGCTGTTAAAAGGCAAGAAAGCCCTAGCACCTTCGCATTCTCTCGTTTCACGGCATCAATAAAAGTTTCGACTGGTACATCATTACCTAAATCTACCACTTTAAAACCTGCGCTCCTCGCGAATGTTACAAAAATATTTTTCCCGAGATCGTGGAGATCCCCTTGCACGGTCCCCACAACAATCGTGATTTGAGGACCTTTTTCTTCGGATTTGAGTAGTGGTTCCACAATGCTAAGGATAGATTTCACTATTTCGCCTGCCATCACTAATTCTGTTAAATAATATTCTTCATCTTGAAATTTTTTCCCGACCACGTCCATAGCACTTGTAATCGCGGCAATAATCTTGTCTGGATCTTCTTTTTTTTCCACCAATTGATTCGCGACTGCCTCCGCCTTATCAATATCAATTCCGATAATAGATTCTTCCAAATCCGATAATAGATCACTCATCTCAAGTCTTCCTTATCGATTCCCGTTAATAATTCTATACATCGAAACTTAAATAAAAGCGTTCCTTATCGATTTTCGTTAGTAATTCTATAGGTCAAATTTTATCAAATTTAAGCCTCATCCGTTGATATTGAAGCATTCGTGCAATAATTTTAACCGCGTTCTGGATTGAAATAGTGATAGGAATCCCGTATTTGTCTAATTTTTGATGTAATAATTCTTTCATCCACGGACTTCCAAAAGTATTTACGATTACAGGTTTTCCTGCTTGTGTTCCATATTTATATGCTAATCGCCCAGGCAATGGCAACCCTAACATCTTCGCTACGCGCTCCGGAATGATTTGAATCCAAAGTAATGCATCCACACCCTCATCTTGCAGTAAAGCCTTGATGCAATCATTTATCATTTCTAATTGGGCGGGACCAATATCAACGGGATTCTTTAAGGAAACCCAGTCTGGTGCATTCTTACGCATCGCTATCAAAGTTTGCTCTGAAAGGTGCGATAACGTTAAACCTTGCTTTTCTACTTCATCTGATGCTAAAATTCCCAAACTCCCTGATGCAGTGATAATTGCAACCCGATTCCCTTTAGGAAGAGGCTGCATCGAAAATCCTTTGGCAAAATCAAACATCTCATAGAAATCTTCCGCTCTTATAATTCCTGCTTGTTTAAAAAGCGCATCATATAATTGATCATTTCCTGCTATACTTGCTGTATGACTACGTGCGGCTCTCGCCCCAAAGGCAGTTCGCCCACTTTTTACAACAAGAATCGGCTTTTTTGGGACAACTGTCCGAGCTACTTCTAAAAAGCGAGTTCTATCACGAATTTCCTCCAAATATAAACAAATAACGCGGGTTGTTTCATCGTCTCTCAAATATTCTAAACAATCTACTTCATCTACATCCAATTTATTTCCAAGGGTGATGACTTTAGAAAAGCCAATTCCCTCATAAAATGCCCAATCTAAGATTATGTTTCCTAATACACCTGATTGGGCAACAATGGAAATGTTTCCTTTTCGCACATTTGTAAAGTCGGTTTCTGCAGATGTAAATTTATTATGCACATTTGAAATTCCCAGACAATTGGGACCAATTATCCGTACTCCTGATTCTTTAGCAAGTTCTGCTATCTGTTGCTGAATATTGCGAAAATCTTCTCTGCCTGTTTCTGCAAACCCTGCACTCTCTATTATAATTCCCTTTACACCTTTTTCGATGGAATCTTCTACTGCCTTTAAGACTTGAGAAGTTGGAACAATAATAATTGCTAAATCTACAGTTTCCGGAATTTCTCTAATGTTTCGATATGCCTTATGCCCAAATACTTCCTCCCGTCTTATATGAACCGGAAATACCTTAAACTCGGAATTTAATAAATATTGAGTTGTGAACATTCCAAAACCCGGGGTTTCACTCGCTCCAATGATGGCTACTACTTTCGGATTAAAAAAAACATCTAATGAGCCCATAGCAATGACATTTTAATCCCCCTATAATTATCTTTTTGTGAGTGCATTTTAAGAAAGATCTTCCAATATTTTCTGAATAAGAGCGATTAAGGCAGCTCCTGAGAAAGGTTTGGTGATATAGTAATCGGCACCTACTTGGAATCCTCGTTCACGATCTGCATCAAAAGCTTTAACAGTAAACATAATGACGATTATATCTCGTAATTCTTCATTCGACTTTATTTCTTGGCATATTTCATATCCGTCCTTACCAGGAAGTTTAATATCTAGTAATACAATTTGTGGGTGCTCTCTATAAATTTTTTCTAAGGCTTCTTCTCCATCATAAGCCACGCTTATTCGATATCCTTCAGGTTCTAATAAACGCTTCGCTAATAAAATTGTATCATGTTCATCATCGACAATAAGGATTCTAGCGTTCATTATTTATCCCCTACGAATTATATTACTATTGAGGATTTATTATATCACTTCATTTTATCGTATATTACCTATTTTGTAAGAATCTACATTCAAGATCCACAAATCTAAGAGAATTATTTACCCTTAGATAGATTATTTAAATATAGGTAGGGCATTTTCGAGTAGACTTTTCCTAGGAACTTTTAAAAATTATTTACCCCCTATGAAAT
>SUPS01000116.1:8938-12394 GCA_005191415.1 Candidatus Helarchaeota ASGARD archaeon Hel_GB_A | reverse complement strand
TTCTGGAATTCTCTTTCCTTCGATGAACTGATTGACATAGTTGAGACATTTGATAGGTATAACTTCTCCGGGTTCGGAGAGTACAACTTCAGAGGAGCTATTAGCAAAATTTAGTAAGATGTTGATTTGACCAGCATCATGATAATATGAGAACCATTCTACTAAGGTCTCAAAGTTCAAATCTATTGAGAGAAAATCAGAATGTATTTTTTAGTAAGGATATTGAAAAAATATCTATTTTTCTCAATGAGGATACAAAAAATGGCTGAAAATTTTGGATAATTTTAGATATTGAATGTTACATTCTTGAGTGTTATAAAAATAAGTGGAATGAGATATAAGAGAGAAAGATAGGGAAACATAGAGGGTGAGTAATGATATAGTGGGTACATTCCCCATCAAAAAGGAAATGTAGGGAGGAGGGGGTTGGGGTTAAAAAAAAGCAGTAGGGGGATGTACCTATCACCTCAGAACCACCATCTAGACCCAATTTAGATTTCTTAAAAATGCCTAAATACATTCCTTCCGATTTAGACGAGTAGGTTAATTAATTAACTTATTCTCAAAATTATATATAAACTCCTTACTTAAAAGTGATTGGTGCTATTCTTTTTGAAGGTTGAAAGTGTGAAGAAATAGCGGGTGAAATACGTGGGTGAAATAAGCGGGCGGTCATATGAGGAAATTATAGATCGATTTCGAGAGATAGTAGCTGGGTTGAATCGGCGGCGAATATATGTAGATATTTTATATGATGCATCATCATATACAAGGATTTATAAGAGTCGGATGGAGGAACGATTTGTGATACGTCCGCAGGTAGCCGGGATCGTAATTCGTGGGTACAAAGGTGGAGTCTGGCGCGAATTTGGGGTCCAAGGGTTAGAAGAGTTGGATCAGGTAGTCGAACGACTTAAAAAGTGGAATTCAGCGACAAAACACCCGGTAGAGTTACGTGAATTTGAGGGATGGAGCGTGGATAAGGAGATCAAAGGGGCGCTACCTCCGGAGGAAATTTCGGTGGAGGAGAAAGTAAATGTAGTGCGAGAGATTCATCGGGATCTTCAGAAGGCGGATGCGAAGGTCATAAACCCAATCGTGGTATATTACGATTCTACGATGGAACGTATTTTTGTGAATAATGAGGGGTGTGTATTACGGCAAAAGATTCCGCGAATACGCATCTTTCTTCAACCAATAGTGAAAGAGGGGGCGCGAGTAGAATTTGATTATTATTCAAAGAGCGGAGAAGTTGGATTTGAATTAATCAAATCAATTTCAAGTGAAGAGGTAAATAAAGCGGTGCAAAATTCGGTAGCTCTATTACGAGCGGGAAAAGCACCTTCAGGGACGTTTCCTGTAGTTGTTGATCCAGATATGGCTGGTCTAATAGCCCATGAGAGTTTTGGGCATGGGTTAGAAGCGGATCAGATTCTGCGGGATCGATCTTATCTCAAGAGATATATTGGGAAGCGAGTAGCTTCGGATTTGTGTAATATTTGTGATTCACCGGTAGTGGAAGGCGAAATTGGAACTTATTTCTTTGATGATGAGGGGATTCGGGCGGTAAGGACGGTATTAGTCGAGGAGGGGATTTTGAAAAATGTCCTGCATGACCGTTATACAGCGTCGGCAATGCAGATGCAACCAGGGGGGAATGGGCGGCGCGAATCTTTTTCGCATAAATTACATGTGCGCATGAGTAATACATACTTTGAAGCTGGTGATTGGACTTTAGAAGAGATTTTAGAAGGAATTCAATATGGAGTAATGCTCGTACGTGGATTTTATGGGATGGAAGATCCTTTAGCGGGAGGCATGCAAGTAACGTCAAAGAAAGGGTACCTTATCGAGAAAGGAGAATGTACACAATTATTAGGGGCGATTACTATGAGTGGATACGTCTTAGATGTATTACAATCGATTGATGCCGTAGGTAAAGGACCAGTGCAGCATCGAGGAGGGACCTGTGGTAAAGGGCATGAGGATTATGTACCCGTAACCACAGGAGGCACTTATTTAAGGGCACAAAAAGCGGTGGTGGGTCCGGCATGAATGAATTATCCAATGTAAAGGATTTGAATGAAGTCGCCGATCTCCTTGAGGGGCGGTTAAAAGCCATGCGTCTGCCTATGTGGGACGTATTTTGCATGTCTTTTGATATTTTTGAGAATCAATTTCGGAAAACAGAGCTGGAAATTACAAGACATGCAGTGAATTTCTATTATATTATCCGTACATTTTACAGCAGTGCGGAACAGTTTGGGGTAGGGGTAGTAAAGGCGAATTCGTTGGATCTAGCTCAAATTGATGAGTGTATTAAGAAATCACAAGAGCTAGCGCGCTTAAATGTAACTCCACGGTATGAATTGCCTCAACCAGGGCAGTCATATCCACATGTAAAACTTGCTGAAAAGAAAATTCTCGCAGATCCGGAGGGCGTGCTCACTGAGACATCGGAGGAATATCTTCAGCTTGTACAGGATTTCAAACGAGTAGAACCTACATTTGGGAAATTACGTATTTATATTTCAGCAAGAGTTTTAAGGAATAGTGAAGAACTCGCTTTAGATGATCAGAAGACTACATTTTATATCGAATTTCCATTGAAAGCAGAGGAATCTGGAAAATTAGCAGAATTTTGGGGTATTCGATATCTAAAAAACTCAAATCAACTAGATCTTGAGAATCGTCTGTCTAAATGGGCAAAATTAACAATTGATTCATTACATGCGAGGCCTCCACCAGCGGCGAAATCTATCTCTGCTATCTTTTCTCCGAAAATGGTATGGGATGCCCTCTCGAAGACAGTCGGACATCATGCAACAGGTGTAGCTTTGTATGAGGGTATTTCAAGATTTGAAAAAGGGGCGCGAGTTGCGGTAGATCATTTTTCCCTCATAGATGATGGATTAATGGAAGATGGGTTATTTGTGGCGAATTGGGATGGTGAGGGAAATCCGCAAGAGACAACTCCTATAATTAAAAACGGAATTTTTGAAAATTTTCTATATGATCAACAATATGCTGCTCTAGAGGAGAGTAAATCCACAGGTAATGGACTTCGGAGCCTTGATGGGGATATCATCAATTCTATCACGAATTTAGAGATTCGTCCTGGATCTTATTCACTCGATGAACTTGTAGAATCCACAAACCATGGAGTTTTTATCGAGGAATTTTCATGGCTGAATCCTTCAGGTGTTACAGGCGATTTTGGGGCAGAAATCAGAAATGGATATTTAATTGAAAATGGAAAAATCACAGCTGCAATCAAAGGAGGGAATTTAAGCGGAAATGCCTTTGAAATGATTAAAACAATCGAGGGGATTTCAAAAAAGCAATTGGTAGAAAGCAAATATAAGTTTCCACACATTAAATTTTCAGGGCTAATTCTCTCTTCTTGAAAAATTTCAGAATTTATACAATCTTTTTTTAGAGAATGTAAAGTATCCA
>SUPS01000116.1:0-8924 GCA_005191415.1 Candidatus Helarchaeota ASGARD archaeon Hel_GB_A | reverse complement strand
ACATTCGAGCTTGGCAAAAATGCGGAGGGTGGGACTTTCTCAAAATGATCGAATTCATTTTGATTCGAACCCACGAAAGCTTGCGCCTGATTATCAGTTGGTAATCATTCTACGCTACAGGGTCCTAAGCCCTGCTCCTTTGGCCAAGCTCGGAAACCTCCGCAACTTAGAAAGGAGGGCCGAGACCGGGACTTGAACCCGGGCGTTCTCCCCGAGTTCGACAAGAACCCGGGTCAAAGGATCCACAGTCCTTTAGGACTTGGGGTCTCATCGGGATAACAGCGATGGACGCTACCACTACCCCATCTCGGCCAATGATGAGTATTCTTTAAAAGAATGGACCGGGCGGGAATTCCGCCTTATCTGAAAAAGGATTCGGACCCGCGGCTTGAGGTTATTTTAACAATAATCTCCTCGATGCCAACGAGGTGATCTTCCAGGCTGATCTACCGGCCCATTAAATTGTATTTTAATTGGAATTTGGTTATACAAGGCGAACTCTATTGACTTTTTTATTTTGCCAGCTATATCTTTTGATTCTTCTAGTTCTACCAAAGCCACACGCGGCACAAGTTTTGTGTCGAACATGATAGGAGTGCCGCCCACATCGTCGGCAGCGAATATGCGTTTTTTTCTGATGTTTTCCAAATGAAGGAGTTCCTTTTCCCATATTTTACACCTTTCAACAATTATTTGACTGAAGATAAGATACACAAACTTCATCCTTTTGAGCTAGAAATGTGCGTGCGAGGTGGGCTGATAATAATCACATTATCGCCACGAACTATTATGGTACCGACTTTCAAAATTTCTTCTTTATCTTCAACCATCCTAACTTCTTCAGCATTTTCTAAAACAAGATTCATATGCTGATCGAATCCTCGAAGTTTCCCGCGTAATTCTCTACCACCTTTCAGTTTGATGAGAACGCGCATATCTAACGATTTCGAGAGCAGCTCTAAGGGTTTGTTCATTAAGGTCGCCATACTTTTTTCACCATTCTTGTGTGATTATTTCATTTTATTTTATCCTTTATATATTTTTAATATTCGTGAGGGGGGGCGATTCTTAAAATTTTCGCTTTTACAATTTTGAAGTTCCGTTATGCTGGGATTGACTTATAATTTTAAATATTTTTTCGTGGATTTACTGGAAATTCATAACTTTATTTTATTTGGCAAAGGCATCCCAATATCGATCTCCAATATAATGCAAATTTTTCACAGCTTTGCCTTTTTTTTCCTTTAAAACTTTTTCAGCATCCATGAGGGCAATTCCAACAGCGAGGGGCTTCTGATGTTTTTCATCTACAATAACGACATAATCGTTTTTCTTAATTTGGGAATCTATATTCACAATGCCAGGAATCATGACTGAGGCTCCATTCACGATATATGGAACTGCCCCCTGGTCAACTACAATTTTCGGAAGCGAAATTAATGTTTTCAATAATATTCGGAGAAAAGGAATAATATGGCTATCCTTTTCAAAGAAGCTTAAATCTCCATTAATAAAATAAAGGGTAGTTCCATCTTCAAGAAATCCTTTCTCAACTTTAGGGTGTTTTCCTAAGAAATCACCTATATCGGGATAAGCTTGCTGGAGGTTGAGTTGAAATTTCTTAATATCTTTGGATTTTAAAAAATGACGGTTCTTAATTTTCAGGATTTATAACCACCCATAAATTATTGATGGGATACACGATTAGATTTATTTCAACCTGATTGTCTCTAAATTTTGGGGGGCTCGCGTTTCAATTCGAAGCATTTTATGAATGGAACTCGCTAAGTTAGTACATTTTGCATTTTCACCATGACAGGTAATGATACGCTCAGGTTTCGGGTCGACTTTACGAATAAAATTAATGATTTGCTGGCGGGAGGAATGCCCTGAAAATCCTTCATTGGTAATGACCTGCATCTTGACGTGAACGGCAACCGTTCTGTTATGGTTCACTCGCATCGGAATATCGCGCCACCCTTTCTGAATTTGTCTCCCCAAGGTCCCTTCAACTTGATATGACACAAATATAAGTGTATTTTGAGGATCTGGTGCCAGTTGTCGGAAATATTCAACGGATGGTCCGCCATTCAGCATGCCGGATGTAGCCATAATTATACAGGGGTCTCCCTCGATGATATCTGAGCGGACCGCAGTATTATCTACTTGCACGAAAAATTCTGAGAGGAATGGATTCATTCCCTGATGAAAAATCATTTCCCGCAAATCCCGAGAAAGGTATTCAGGATGGGTTGTATGGATAGCTGTTGCCTCGGAAATGAGTCCATCGATATACACAGGGACTTCATCAATGAGCCCTCGCCGCATATACTCTTCAATAATAATCAATAATTCTTGGGCTCGACCGACGGCTAATACTGGAATTAATACTTTGCCATTATTTCTAATAGTTTTATTAATGACATTTGCAAGTTGTTTTTCGGATTCTCTTCGAGAGGGCATCGAATCTTTCGGAGCGCCGTATGTACTTTCGATTATGAGGGTCTCTAATCTCGGAAAAGACGTAGCCGCAGGCTCTAAAAGTCGAGTTTTTGCGTATTTAAAATCGCCAGTATATGCTAAATTATATAATCCATCTCCTATATGTAGATGAACTATTGAGGATCCAAGAATATGACCTGCATTATGTAAAGTCAGCCTAATATCTGGAGCAATATCCGTAACTTCACCAAAATCCAATGGAATGGTGTGTAATACCGCATTTTTCACATCTTTTTGCCCATATGGGAGTAATTTCCCCTCTCGTTCGCTAACGTCAAGGTAATCTAACTGAAGCAAGGTCATTAAATTGCGAGTAGGTTTAGTACAATAAATAGGTCCTTCATACCCATATTTATAGAGAAATGGAACCATCCCATGATGATCGAGGTGCGCATGGGAAACAATGACGGCATCCAACTCTTCAATGTTAAATTCGTTAATATTTAAATAAGGATAAATGTTAGAGCTCGAAGAACTTCCCACGTTAATTCCACAGTCGATGAGAACGCTACTTTTTGCTGTTTGTATTAAAATGGCAGAGCGTCCAACCTCCCTAAATCCTCCTAGAGCCGTTAATCTAACGTATTCATCTTTTAAAAAGATAGGGCGATGAATACGCATCCCAATTGTTTTTAATATTTTCTTTCTTTTCTCACTTTCTTGTTTCAGGGCATGTCGTAATTTCAATACCATATTCGATGTTAATGGAGGTGTCCGGACTACTGAGGGGCGCCATAGCACACTTTCTGTGATCTGTTTTAATGTGATACCTCCTCGACCGATGACTAACCCTGGCTTTTTAGCTTCGATAATAACTTCACCTACATTCTCATCAAACGAGATAGATGTAATTCCTGCTTCCTCAGGGCACAATTCCATAATTTTTTTCTTAGTTTCTTCTTGTGGAAGTCGAACTGAAGGATCTGATCTAATAACTATTCTTTTCCGTATTTTTTTCGCAATCTCTTTGACTATTTCTCTCGATTCTAGTAATATTTTTGGATTTTTAGAGTATAAAGCAATCTCTGGTCCTTCAAATTCAATTTGGGTAATATGTACGTTTTCTGGAAGGCTTTGGATAATAAGATCCTTTAAATCTGAGAGCACGCTTTCAATTAACATTATTCTACCTCAATTTTCCCTATTGGTATCTATGATACACTCTTTTGAAAAGAGCACGATTTTTTTGGTTTCAATGGAAATTCATAATTCCTTTCCAATTTTCTTAAGTTCAGTGGTGATTACTTGATCACTTATTTCATTATATCCCTTTTCCTTATCAATAAAAATGACGTCAATTCCGTTGCCGGATCCAATATCTCTTTCGATACTAGATCGTACCGCATGAATTGCAATTGGTATTGCATCTTTTATTGTAATATTCTCAAAATATGCATCTTCAAGAACTCCAAGTGCGAAGGGTGTTCCTGAACCAGTTGCACAAATGGTATTTTCTTCTATTAAAGATCCTACTGCGTCTAAGGTATAGACATGTGGTCCTGATTCATCTACGCCTCCAATAATGGTCTGTGTTAAAAACGGAAACCATCTTCTGCTAAAAAGGTAGTATGCGTATAAACTAGCTGCTGCCTTTACGGGAATAGGTTTCATATAAGATAATTTGTAAAGATTATACTCCGCAACCATGTAATCGATCAATTTTTGTGCATCTGCAACGACCCCAGCAATAGTTGTCGCGATATGGTCGGCAAGTTTGTATATCTTTTTTGTATGTTTATGGGCTACATAGTAACCAGCCACAGCTCTATGATCAGAGGCAAGTACAACTCCATCAACACATTTTATTCCTATAGTTGTGGTTCCTGTATGGAGAATTTGTTCCTGTTCAATACTTTTGAGAAAGCTCATTTTTAAACTACCAGAAAACTAGTAAGTTGATAGTTTTAATTTGGGGTTATTTAAAAATTAATTAATAATAATTTCTAAATTTTACATTGTTTAATGCTTAATAAATTTTTAGCATAGACATAAAGATCGGGCAATTGAAGATGGATAAAATTTTAACTTTAATAGGTGTGAAGTTAGCTAGAAAAAATCGCAAATTCCTCTTCACAGGTCCTGCTGATGAATGTGCTACATGTCCCCCTACTTTAAAATCAGTCTGTTTGGAAAATCTGGAGAAAGGCTGTATATATGAAATCATCGAAATCCGAAATATAATTCACCCTTGCGCGGTTCATAAAGACGGTGCGATTGTTGTAGAAGTCCAAAAGGCTCCAATCAAAACAGCGATTGCCGCAAAATTAGCATACGAAGGTGCTATTATTTCTTTCACTATCTCAAATTGTGATAATCTTTCTTGTGGCAATTATCAATATTGCAGTCCGGTAGGGCTTCCCAAGGATGGTAAATACAAAATTCTCAAAGTTTTCGGAAATTTACCTTATCCTTGCGAAAAAGGAAAACGATTAAAACTTGTAGAAATAAAATAAATTAAAACTTCTGTTTTTATATGACTAATTAAAGACCAAATAAATTCTTAGCGTTAAGAAACGATATTCTTTCTATTAATTTTATATCCATTTTCTCTTGGACCATCCGTTGAACGGCTATTGGAACGCTATATTTTTCTGCTATGTCAATCCCTAAATCACTATTTAATACGAATCTCTCCCAAGAATCCTTATATTCACGAATTATTTTTAACAATTTCTCAACAGTCAATTTCCCTAATTGAACGGTCAACCCTATCAATAGATTACTATTTATTGCTAAATCAATATTTTCAGGAGAAATATGGTCCAAAACGCCCCGCTCTATTTTAAAACTTTCCAATAGCTCTACTATCTTTTTAGTTATTTCGTGTTTATTTTTTCCAGGTGTGTGTAAAATTACAGGAAAATTATTCTGGTCAGCTATCGCTAATTGGCGTGATAATACTTCGATTTCTTCTTGAGTTCCCTTTTCTAATCCAATCTCCCCTAAACAGACCACATTTGGTCTATAAATCAACTCTTCAATTATCTCATAGATTTTAGGATTCAAAGAGCCTGGAATACTACGAGGATGAATACCTATTCCGCAAAATCCAGAAATCCCTATTTTCGCAAGACGATTTGGTTCCCGCTCAATCATCCATCGAAAGAGATCTTCTAAAGTCTCCGAAAATTTCGGTTTTATGGGATAAAAAGCTACAGAAATGACTGCTTCGACTCCCATTAATCGGTAAATTTCGAAAAACTTAGTAGGTCGAAAGATTGTATGCATATGCGAATCAATTATTTTCAATTTTCAACTCATCTCCCTATTATTCATCTAATTTGATCGTCTGTTCAGAGATTTGAATAATATAAGAGACAATGACTAAAGTATCTAATGGGTCATCGTAAAGTGATACATGGAGCTTGCTTAATTCAAAGATTTCTTGGGAAATTTCTCCATGAGGAAAACCACCCACTAAAAAGACAATTTTCTTTTTCCCTAAAAAATGTTTTTGAAGATCTTTTTGAGGAAGACGCGCCCCTTTCTCTGTAAAAAGCACAACAATGTCTGGGTTTAAGCTGGAAATAAAGTCCGGTAAGGGCTGGGGTTTAAGTTCAATTAGAGGTTGATCAGATTCGGGAGGAATCGTTCCAACATCAAATAACTGTTCCATCAATCCTTTAAATCGATTATAATTACGCGGGACCCGCACCTCTGGATTAAATGCGATTATTTCATTATTCCGCGTGTGAACATAAATTTGAAGATATCCTTCTTTATTTAATCTCGATCCTAATGCTAATAAGAGGCTGTGATGGACGATATCAGGACGTCCCCTTTTATTTTTATCTACTAAATTCTGCATGAGATGGTTGTGTATAGAGACATCTAACAAAGTTTTTTCTAGCGGTTTCTTCCTCTTCTGTCTCATCTTTTTAGTTTTTTTTCGTTCTATAGAAGAGGCTGGAATACACTCTAAAGCGGATTCAACTAGAACAATAATAAACATCGGGGCTCTATTTTGATGCATTATTTTACCTCATACCTTATACAAAGCGAACAAATGACCAGAAATACGCAAAATTCGTATAAAAACTAGAGTATATCATGAATCTTTTTGAGGATTTGCCTATGCATGACAAGTCCAACTAATTTTCCATCTTGAATCACTGGAAGCCGCTCCACTTTTTTCATAAGCATAATTTTTAATATCTCCTCCAAAGACGTATCTGGAGTAATGGTCACGGGATTGCGCGTCATTAAATCTTCCACGCGTAAACCTCCAACTGAAATAGAAAATCGCGATAACATGATATCTTTCTGGGTAAGAATCCCTACCAGTTTCTCATTCTCAATAACAGGAAGCCCTCCAATACTATTTCGCACCATAAGCAAATCGGCAGCTGCAACCTTTTCTGTAGGACTTATCGTCATCAACTCTGTAATCATGATATCCTTCGCTTTTACATCTTTTAACGACATATCTAATCATCCTATCGCACTGATTATATTAAACTCCTTACGATTGATAATTAATTTTTCATTTGTTTAAATTTATTGTTTTTATAGGTTGAAATTTAATAATCCTAAAACTTTTAATGGAATATGAATTTGTACCAAAATAGAAATAACGGGCCGGTAGTCTAGCTTGGTATGATTCTGGTTTCGGGTCTAATATAAAAAAGCGAAATAACCAGAGGTCGTGGGTTCAACTCCCACCCGGCCCATTAAAGAAAAGTCCATTATTTTGCATTTTTTTACTCAGTTCAAATATAATCGTGGTATTTAATGAATACAATTAAACCGCTTATAAACGAACCGGCTCTAATCATAGAACTCTCCCCAACCAACAAATTTTTAGTTATTGCCGATCTGCATTTAGGAATTGAATATACTTTAATCGAAGGTGGCGCTCAAATTCCGTCTCAAACCCAAACACAACGGCTAATTGATAGACTTTTAAAAATTATAGATCAAGTCCAACCGACACATCTAATTATTTTAGGGGATATAAAACATAGTGTTCCAAATATCTCGCCGATGGAATGGCATGTTGTCCCCTATTTCTTCAAAAGTTTAAAAAATATCCCCATTCATATTATCTTAGGTAATCATGATTCTGAAGCTCAAATCGAAGGATTGACTACCCGAAATACAATAATCCATCCTGCTTCAGGCTGTCTTCTTACATTAACCAAAGATGATACCTTCCTTAAAGTTGGATTATTTCATGGTCATACTTGGCCTAGAAAGGATCTTTTGAGTGCTGATATCCTGATTATGGCTCATAATCACCCTGTTATTAAATTTCAAGATGATTTTAATGTAAAAATTTATGAACCTGCCTGGATCCGGCTCCACTGGAACCAAAGAAAACTAGCGAGAGCTTACTTGAATTACCTTCACATAAAAAAGGCAAAAAATCCTTTAAAACTTCTCCAAGAAAAATACAAAATTCTAATAGCATCGAATCCTGAAATTATAATTATGCCCGCATTCAATGATTTATTAGGTGGTATTCCTTTTAATGTACCAAACTCCCAATTTCTTGGCCCTTTATTCCAATCCAAGAGCTTAGATTTAGATGAGGCGGAAGCGATTTTACTGGATGGAACCCCTTTGGGCAAAATTAAAGAGATTCGTTTAAAAAATGAATAAAATCGGAGATCTTTAAATGTATTCCACTGAATTCAAGCGTAATTTGGAAGAAATTAAGAAAACCAAACAATTTTCTATTAAACACCTACAATATTTCATGGATGAATTTAGTGACCGCTTTTGGAAAGCTCTCCGAAAAGTACTAGAAAAGGGTGTAAAAAAATATGTTTTTAAACCTAGTAACCGAATTGCTTGGATAGTTATTGGCAATACGCGCGATTATCTTATCCTTTCTGACTTGTATTGCCCTTGTGAGGATTTCTATGTGAAAGTAGTTATCAAAAAAACTGTAAAAATGTGCTATCATTTGCTCGCAAAAATCTTAGCTGATTCTTTAGATTTTTACGATGAAATTCTTATAGAAGATGAAAGATATGACAATCTAATGAGAGATTGGAAACAATTTTGACTTTTTCTCCATCAATTTCCTTTTGAAAAATTAAAGACTTGAGTCTTACGAAAAATATAGCGCGAAATAACTATACCAAAAATTTTAATTAATGCCAAATTTTATTAAAGAGTAATTGCAAGATCGTTCTTAAAATACCGTGGAATAGATTAAAAAACGTGAAGAAAGTGTTACTTAGTTCTATACTCTTGGACCTTCCTCTTAGTTCTTCGGAGTATGACAATCTCTATATCGGTATGATTTGGATAACTGTTTTTACTCTACTCTTTGTTATCATTTATCTAATGGTCGGAGAGGAACGAGAAGAAACGGAAGTTTAAATTTACTCTCCTATATTTCCATTAATAAGACTAGAAAAGAAATGACAGATAATATTTCAGTTTTCGATTTATTTATTCCAAAACTTCAAAAT
>SUPS01000115.1:11372-12419 GCA_005191415.1 Candidatus Helarchaeota ASGARD archaeon Hel_GB_A | reverse complement strand
TTTAATTTAATATATTTTAAATTAGAAAAAAAACGGACTAAAGAATACCTCGATCAATTAAAGAGCTATGAAATGAAGATAAAAAGCTCCAAAGAATTAACATGGTTAAACGAAATTGCTCTATTTTCTTCAGACAATATAAAAATTCAACAAATTGAACCATTGTCAAATGAAATAAATATTCAAGAAACTTTTAAAAAATACGCCAAGAATCCTGATCTATATTTGGGAAATTTGGCTGTTCTAAAGGAAATTAAAGAGTCAATTACAAGTATAAAAGAATTTTTGGAAAATTTATCAGCAGGACAAGTTATATCTCCTATGAGAAACCTTGCAGTAGAATTTGAAAATATTTGTAAAAGAGCGTTGAAATATCGATTGCCAGAGATATATGAGAACTTTGAAAATAAAAGATTTGGTATTTCAGAAATATTACAAGCTCTCCATGCGAATTATTATTTGCGTAAATCAAAATTTCATTTTCTTCATGATGATAAGAGAAGTCTAAGAAATTCTATAATACATATAAAAAAGGAAGATGTAAAATATGCTGAAGCAATTCAATATTGTAATGAATTGAAGAATGGAATCCGAATTTTACTAGAGGAACTCTATTTTTCAGATATGTTAAGGAATTCAGAAGATTTAATAAAAGACTTACAGGAAATTGAAGAATTTAAATTTAAAAGCCCTAAAAATATAAAAGAGGAACTTTTAAGAAAATGGAGTGATGAATTACTGGAATTCGTACCTAAAATCGATGAGAGACCTGAAATTGCATCTTATTCGGGAGTTATGAAAATCAATATAGGAGGAAAAGAGCACCCTATTAAGATTGATTTAGTGATTTGATAAATTAACTCATTGTGAAATAAGGGCAGATTTTCCAATTTTGGTTCACCAAACTTCTTTCTACAAAGGTAAATTATTCCAATTAGGGAATCACTTTAATGCCTTATTTCTAATATTGATTTGTGGGTATAGTCTCGTTGAAAACCACTTTGTTAAGTTGATAAAAACTGTCTTGATTATTTAAATAGATAATTT
>SUPS01000115.1:0-11362 GCA_005191415.1 Candidatus Helarchaeota ASGARD archaeon Hel_GB_A | reverse complement strand
AGATAATTTAATCAGAATATTTGTAAGCGTAAATTTAATCGGTGGTAGTTTTCGTGTTTCTGATAAATTTTCGATGAAAAACGTAAATATTTTGAAAATTTAATCATAATCTTCCTTCATCCGTTTCTTTCCTATACAAAAAAAGTTTAAATGCGCCCTCCTTCAAATGATGTACGAGGAATAAGTGAAATGAGGGATGAGTAGGTGAATTGCTCTATTCAAGTTCCAATTGATTCATTAAATTCCATTGTGAAGCCGTCGGGTCTCCTAATGAGACGCGCGTATATATCACCAAACTTGGACATCCCTGGATGTCCAAGTTTGGCATAGTTTATATCATCAGTAAATCATGTAAACTGGTTATTTTGAAAAAAATCAGATAAAATTAAGGTATAATTCTTACTTTAATACATTTTTTCTCTTTCATAACCCGAAATCCATCAGAAATTAAACGATCAAGTGGGAATGTATGCGTAATAAGTTTATTTACCTCAATAGAATGTGTTTTAATTAAATTTATCGCCGTTAGATAATCTTCTCCAGTGGAAATGAAGGAACCAAAAATTTTTCGTTCCCAACGAACGATATCATTCGGTTTAAGAATGCCAGATGCCCGCGAATCTTGCCCAAATAGAATTAGTTTAGCTCCTTTTGCCCAAATTTTTAATGCCATTTCGAAAGTAGCGGAGATTCCTACCGCATCTATGACCACATTAGCCCCGATACCATCCGTTAGCTCCATAAGTCTATTTACAACATTTTCAGTTTTTGGATTAATCACATGATCTGCTCCTAAGTCTAAAGCCTTCTCAATTCGGTATTGCATCGGCTCGACCATGATTAATTGATTAATAGGATGTTTTCGGATAACCGATTCGATAATTAAACCCATGGAACCAGCTCCGAGTATAACCACATTGTCACATTCTTTCACGTCTGCCAAGTTATGGCAATGAATTGCACATGAGAGGGGCTCGACAAGGACAGCTTCAGTTAATTCTATACTTTTAGGAAGCGTGTAGATGGCATTCCGTGGGACAACGCAATATTTGGCATATCCCCCATTTCGATAAACCCCTAAGGTTTGCCCTGTCGCAAGATATTCACATTGACTTTCATTTCCGCATCGGCATGGAGTACATACGCCACACTTTAGATTAGGATCTACTACTACCTTATCACCTATTTTTAGATCTACGACATCTTCGCCAACTTCTTTCACAATTCCGCAAAATTCATGTCCTAAAATAGTATTGTCTGTTGCGGGATGCCCTCCCTCCATAATCTTCATATCAGTTCCACATATCCCAACGGCTTTTACTTCGATTAAGACATCATCAATGGCTTTAATTTCTGGAATATCAACGTGCTCTAAAGTAACTTCTCCGCCAGAATCACCCTTTCGATGAAATACGGCGGCAAGCATTTTCTTCATCCTTTTATACCACCAACCTTTATTCTAGTACACAATAAGAAGAGCTAATTTTAAATGGTGAGGAATATGAAAGCGGTGGTGTTATCAGCTAAATGGGCACCGAAAAGCTCATTTAAATTAGGGGCGAAGGATATTGAAGGGAAATTAACTTATCTTGGGTCGCAAGTATGGCGAGATCCAGAAGTAAGAGTGGTAGAAAAAGAAATCCCTAAAATTCGACCAGATGAAGTGCTTATTAGAGTGAAGCGATGTGGGATCTGTGGTTCTGATGTTCATATGGCACAAACGGATGATGATGGATACATTCTTTACCCCGGATTGACCGCATTTCCTGTGATCCTTGGGCATGAATTTTCGGGAGAAATTGTAGAAGTAGGAGAAAAGGCGATAAATAAAAGAACTAATAAAAAATTCGAAATAGGAGAGCCAGTGACTGTTGAAGAAATGGTCTGGTGTGGAGAATGCCGCCCTTGCTGTGATGGATATCCAAATCATTGTGAACGATTACAGGAAATTGGATTCTCTATTGATGGGGCTTTTGCAGAATATATAGCCGTTCCTGCTAAACTTTGCTGGAGCCTGAAGAAACTAGAAGATCGTTACGATGACGTATTCAAATTAGGCAGTTTAGTCGAGCCAACTTCGGTTGCTTATAATGCGGTGATTGAAAGAGGAGGGGGCATTCGGCCAGGACAAAATGTCGTGATTCTAGGAGCGGGACCAATTGGCATTGCTGCAACTAAGATTTTGAAGACAGCAGGAGCAGCGATTTGTATCGTTTCAGAGCCATCCGAAACACGAGCTAAATTAGCTAGAAAAATGGGTGCCGATTATATAATTAACCCTTTAAAAGAGAATTTCGTAGAACGTGTTAAAGAGATAACAGACGGCGAAGGCGCCAAGCTCTATTTGGAGGCAACTGGACTTCCTTTAGTCGTTATTGATGATATTCAAAATGCAATCTGGGAATGTAGAGGGGTAAATAGTACGGTTGTAATCGTGGCGAGAGCCGAAGAAAGAATGCCACTCTGTGGAGAATATTTTCAAGTTAAACGATCTTCTGTAGTAGGAGCACAAGGACACAGCGGACATGGGACTTTCCCAAACGTAATCAATTTGATGGCAGCGGGGCTCTGTGATGTTACACCTATGATAACAAAAGAAATTACCCTCGAAAAAGTTCCTGAACATATCCATCTATTACAGACAGATAAAGAAAATTGCAAAATTTCTGCTAAAATAAACTAATATTTTTCTTTCTTCTATCAAGAAAAAAAATGAATTTAAGGAGGATATCTCAGTTCATAGATGCTTTTTCCGCCATTTAAGGGACCCTTTAGATATTCCATTACTTCTTTTGGATCTCGTTGAGTAATTTTTTCTATTGGGGGTAATTTCCCGGGAGGAAATGCCGTGAGGATATCGTTGACTAATTTTTCAATGTAATCTAGAAGTGCTTCGATCCCAGGTCGTCCTTTTTCAAAGGTTGCTTTACTGGGGCAGCCGACATTTCCCTCAGGGTATTCTGCTACTTCGATAGGACCGAATCCTATTTGTCCATACCATCTTATTGGTCGTTGATAGACATTCCCTGCTTTGTCCACATGACCTTCAGGTAACCACCCTGTAGGTTGATTATCTTGTGCCTGTCCTAATTTGATAAACTCCGGAAACAAACATAAGGAAAATGAGGTTTCGGCTTCATCCGCATGAATAAAGGGTGTATCAAACGGACCGCCATGTGCCTTATCCTTTGTATGTTCGGGGATAGCATGATACCAATTTAAATTTACAATTACTGCCGGTAATTGATAAATTTTCCCCCATTCATGAATAGCACTTGGAATTACATATTCCTGGCCATGTCCATTAAGTAATATCTGTTTTCGGAATCCCATATTCCATAAACCTGTTATAATTGCCCGAACCATTCCTTTAAAAATTTCTTCAGGAACAACGATAGTTCCAGGCATTCCTAAATGATGATACGGATGCGACCCATACCAAATTGGCTCGGCAACAGTACAGCCTGTCTTTTGAGCTACTAATTCTGCCATCCGCGTGACGAGAAATGTATCTTCGCCTATGCATCCACAACCATGATTTTCGGTGCTTCCTAAGGGTACAATAATGACATCATTCTTCTTTAGGCGTTCTTGAATCTCATAAATATTCATGGTTTGCAGATAAATTCCGTCAGGCTTTTCCATATGTCCTTCTTTCGGAGGGAGCTCCCATTTTGTCATAAATAAAATAACGATTTGAAATAATTTAAAATCACCTTTTTATACTTATATTATTATGACAATGGTGAAATTGAAGAATAAAGAGGATCTAGATACCCTTGTAGCGACTTTAACAATTAAATTAGGGAAGAAAATCTCTCAACAGGATGTTTTAAGTGCCTGTGTTAAATTATCATTAAAAAATATCGATGAACTTGTTCAATATTTTGCAGAACAACCTAAACTTACAAAGAAACGTGTGAAAGAAATATTAAAAATGGCAGACGATTTCGAATTTGATACTACAAAAAGTATAGATGAAGAAATTTATAGGTCATAGAAAATATGGCGATTTTTATAAATACGGGTTTTTATTTTGCCCTAGAAAAATCTCATAAATACAAACTAAATTCGCAGAAAAAAATAAGATTCTTAATTTTACTGATGCTAGTAATACTCCCATTTTATTGTTTGATAATTGTCACGAGGGATTAGATTAAATGAAATTCAGTATTGTTTCGGGATTAAATGAATCTTCTAGTAGTAATTCACGGATTATTGAAACTTTTACAGGGCTTTGTGAATTATTACAACCTCTTGGATATAAAGGAATTGAATTGGCTATTTTAGAACCAGAGAAGATTCCAGTAGGCGAGTTGAAAAATATTGCGGATTCTTACCAAATGGACATTCCTACAGTAGGTACAGGGGCAACTTATTTGCGGTTTGGCTATTCTTTGGGGCATAAATTAGCCAATATTCGACAAAAAGCGATAGAGCGCCTAAGAAAATATATTGAATTTGCAACATTTTTTAATTCAAAAGTTGTAATTGGACTTATACGAGGTAGACGCACTTATGATTTATCTCCAGAGCAAGAACGAGATAATATTGTTATCTCTTTAAAAAGATGTTGTGAAATCGCCGAAGATCATGATATTGAACTAGTTTTTGAACCTATTAATCGGTTTGAAATTGATACATATAATACTATCGCAGAATCCTTAGAACTTATTAAAGAAATCAATTCTAGTCACTTAAAATTACTTATTGATTCGTTTCATACACATTTAGAGGAAAATCCCAACACGGTATGGGATTATTTAGAATCAATTGCGGATTATGTTTCACATCTTCATTTAGCTGATGATACACGTCGTGCGCCTGGGACTGGACATTTCGATTTCAAACGATTTCTCACCATTTTCGAATCACATAACTTCCAAGGGTTTGCTTCCGTAGAAACAATAATGCACCCATCATTCGAGATTGTAGCACGAGAAACAATAAATTATATGAAATCTATAAATATGCTTAAATGAAAAAAAATCTAAATATTTGAGGGAAAATTTGAATAAATATTTATATAAGATAGGATAAAAATTTTCATTTTGAATTAAAACTTTATTTTTAGCCGGTTCATAGGTTTTAATTTCTTTAGAGGATTGTTAATAGGTTTTATCGTTCTTTTGTCGGGAAATTAACTTCTAATCTTTTGTAATTATTTAATTAACAACTAATTAGTCACAAGGGGTTACCTTTAAATAGTACGCTGTATTTAGTAAGATTAGTCACGAAATGTGACTAATTAGAAGTGATATAATACCGTATTCAAAACAAGTAGAAGGGCACTAAAATGGACTTAGAATCAGATTTTCAAGTTAATGAAGAGAAAATTGAAGAAAATGCCGTCTGTATAAGTAGGCAAGAATATGAAACCCTTAAAAAGAAAGCAGAAGAAGCTGAAGAGCTTCGTGATAAATACCTCAGGTTAAAAGCTGAGTTTGCTAATTACCAAAAATTCATAGAACGGCAAAAAAGTGAATACCTTAAATATGGAACAGAACGGATTTTAAAGGAATTAATTAAAATATATGACGATTTAAAAAGGGCACTAAAAGATCTTAAGGATCCTGAGTTAGCTCATGGTTTAAAGTTAATATTGAACAATTTTAGTACCCTTCTGAAGCGTGAAGGTGTCGAACCCATCGAGGCAGAAGGTAAGATGTTCAATCCGGACATTCACGAATGTATGATGGTTGAACGAGATCCTTCTTTCCCTGATGGTGCAGTCACCGAAGTACTTGAAGATGGTTATTATTTGAATGGAAAGGTACTCAGACCTTCCAAAGTTAAAATAAATAAATAAAAGGAGATGAAGAAAGATGGGTAAAATAATTGGAATTGATTTAGGAACAAGTAACTCAGCAGCGGCTGTATATATTGGTGGTAAGCCGACTATAATTCCCTCTGCTGAAGGAGTGACCATCACAGGAGGAAAAGCCTTTCCTTCAGTCGTTGCTTTCACGAAAGATGGACAACGATTAGTCGGAGAACCCGCACGACGACAAGCAGTTTCTAATCCAGAACGGACAATTATGGGAATCAAACGTAAAATGGGTACAAATTACAAAGTGACTATCGATGGAAAGACATATACACCTCAAGAAATTTCTGCAATGATTCTTCGAAAGATTAAGGAAGATGCAGAAGCTTTTCTGGGAGAAGAAGTAAATGAAGCGATTATTACAGTCCCTGCTTATTTCAACGATAATCAACGTCAAGCAACAAAAGATGCAGGCAGAATCGCTGGACTAAAAGTCCTCCGTTTAATTAATGAACCGACTGCAGCAGCATTTGCTTATGGATTAGATAAGAGTGACAAACACCTGAAAATTGCAGTCTTGGACCTTGGAGGCGGGACTTTTGATGTCACCATAATGGAAATGGATAATGGCGTCTTCGAGGTAATTTCAACAAGCGGCGATACACAGTTAGGCGGAACGGACATGGATAAGAAAATTGTCGAGTGGATTACTTCTGAATTCCAGAAACAATATGGTATAGACTTAAACAAAGATCCTATGGCAATGCAACGTGTTCGAGAAGCCGCAGAGAAGGCGAAAATAGAATTATCGACCACATTGACTTCAGAAATTAATTTACCATATATCACTGCAGATTCATCTGGACCGAAACACTTACAGATGACCTTAACCAGGGCAAAACTCGAACAACTTATCGAACCAGTCCTTAAGCGACTAGATGGACCAATTAAAAGAGCATTAAAGGATGCCAACCTCGAACCTAATCAAATTGATAAAATCATCTTAGTAGGTGGACCAACACGGATGCCATGCGTGCGAGAACGATTTGCGAAATTCTTCGGACGAGAACCTGAACGAGGTATTGACCCCATGGAATGTGTGGCGATAGGTGCAGCAATTCAGGGTGCAGTTCTACAAGGTGAAGTAGAAGATATGGTGCTCTTGGATGTTACGCCATTATCATTAGGTGTCGAAACGTTAGGCGGCGTATTTACGAAATTAATCGAGCGGAATACGACCATTCCAACAAAGAAAACTGAAATTTTCACTACGGCAGCTGACAATCAAACTTCAGTTGAAGTTCATGTATTACAAGGCGAACGGCCTATGGCAAAGGACAACATCAGTTTAGGTAAATTCCATCTAACAGGTATTCCTCCAGCTCCTCGCGGTGTGCCTCAAATTGAAGTAACTTTCGATATTGACGCGAATGGTATTCTCCATGTTTCAGCAAAGGATCTTGGAACTGGAAAACAGACGGGTATAACGATTACAGCTTCAAATAAAATGTCTGAAGAGGAAATTCAACAGAAGATTCGAGAGGCTGAACAGTACGCAGAAGAAGATCGGCGAAGAAAAGAATTAGTCGATGCAAAGAACCAGGGTGAATCTCTCATCTATCAAACAGAAAAGCTCTTACGTGAGAATGAAGACAAAATTGATTCATCTTTGAAGAGCAATATTCAACAGAAAATACTTGCCTTAAAAGGCGCTATAGAGAGCGATGATATCCAACGAATACGATCTGCAATTGATGAACTAACGAAGGCACTCCATGAAGTATCTGCCCGCTTGTATCAAACAACAGGCCAAGGCTATCCGGGAGCTCAAGGAGCATCAAGTTATAGTCAACCCAGTGCAGAAGCAAGTGCAGAGGACGAATATGCTCGGCAAGCTCGTGCAACTCAGGCAGATGATGACGTCGTAGATGCCGATTACGAGGTGAGCTAATTCTCCCATTTTTTTTTATTTTTATTCAAGATTAATATTCACGGGTGAGGATTATGCCAAAGAAAGATTATTATAAAATATTGGGCGTGGATAAGAACGCCACCAAAGAGGAAATCAAGCGAGCTTTCCGTAGGATGGCAAGAAAATATCATCCAGATGTGAATCCAAACGATAAAACGGCTGAAGAAAAATTTAAAGAGATTAATGAAGCTTATGCCGTATTGAGTGATGATAAAAAGCGGGAAATGTACGATCGATTCGGGACTGTTGAAGGTATACCCTACCAAGGAGCTCAGGCGGGACCAGGTGGTTATACTTATTATTGGCAATCCTCTGGACCCGTGAATTTTGATTTTAGTGAGATCTTTGGTAGAGGTGTCGGTCATTCGCCGAGTGATTTTGACTTTTTTAATGATTTAGGAGATATTTTTGATGTTTTCTCCAACAGACGAACTGGAAAACGGCGTCCTACCTCACGACGTCCTGAACCAGGTGATGACCTCCGATATGATATGGAAATAAGCTTTGAAGAAGCTTATTTTGGCGGAACTCGAACTGTAAAATTCAATCGTTTTGAAACCTGTTCATCTTGTGGCGGCACAGGCGCGAAAAATGGTGCGGCACGAACTTGTCCAACATGTGGAGGAACTGGTGAAGTTCGTAATGCCAAAAATACACCTTTTGGGCGAATTATGCAAATCTCTACTTGTCCCAAATGCGGTGGTACAGGTCATACTGCGAGTGATCCCTGTCCTACATGTCATGGGTCTGGGAAGGTCCAGCGTTTGCGGACATTAACTGTTAAAATACCCCCAGGTGTTAGAGATGGCACAAAACTCCGGATGCCAGGAGAAGGAATGCCAGGCGAACATGGAGGACCCCCAGGCGATCTTTACATAGTAATCCATGTAAAACCGCATCCCTACTTCAAACGAGAAGGTGACGACATCATTTATAATACCACTATAAGTTATACCCAAGCGGTTCTTGGTGGCAAAATAAAAATTCCAACAATGGAAGGTGAAGTAACGCTCAAAATTCCCCCAGGTACAAAAAGTGGGACAAAACTTCGCCTTCGAGGAAGAGGATTTAAGAAACTTAATAAGCCTGGCCGCGGTAATCAACTAGTTGTTGTAAATATTCGCGTTCCTAAAAATATATCAAGCCATCAAAGAGCTCTTCTTGAGCAATTAGCCGCTGCTGGCATCTAATTTTTTTTATCTCTTTAATGAATAAATCCACGAAAATTTCTTTTATGTTTAGATTTCTTTAATAAATGCCCTGATTATATTTCTAAATCTTCTATATTTAAGCGTATTAGTAGAAGTATGTTCATTTTTATAATTTTATTAGAAATATTTTTATTATTTTGGTTCATGTATTGGATTTTTCTTTAGATTAAATAAAAAAATGTTAAAAACCAACTTTATTTTTTCAAAGAAGCAATATCGATGAAAAACTCGTTTCGAATTTTTATGATAGAATGAATAACTTATTATTACAGAATCGATTAATTAGAATGGATGAATCGATTTAAAGATTGGTTAAATCAAGCTGAGAAAGATCTTCAAGCTGCTAAAATTAGCGAAGAAAATCAGCATTATGAATGGGCTTGTTTCCAAGCGCAACAATCGGCAGAGAAAGCACTAAAAGCCTTATTATTATATCTAAACATAGAATCTTGGGGACATTCTTTACTTCATCTGTTACAAGAATGGAAAAAAACAATTGAGCAAATGAACAACATAAGTCTTGATGAGGTTGAGTTTGAAAATTTAAAAGAGGGGTTTCAAAGTGGATACATCCTCTATAATAAAATACCAGAAGAACAACTTGAAAATTGGATTAAAGAAGGCAGAAAACAACTAAAAATAAGATTTTTTGCCCCATCGTAAATCTTTAGATTTTTTTATTTTCAAAATAACCTTCATCTGTCTTTGGTAATCCTCGTAGAATTATTCCTCTGGCTGTGGTATCTTCTGCAGGCACCTCTGATAATTGTTTTATTTTAGTCTTTGGTTCTTTAAGTAATTTTATTTGACGGAAGGGATCGCCAAATAATGTAAAAGCAGCCCAATGAAGCAATGAGATCTTGGGATCACCATAAAACCCTTCTTCACTCCTCTTTCTAATAAAAATTCTTGCTTCTCTTAGAGCTATTGCGGCTGGCATGCCCTTTAACCAATGACGATAGAATTCAAGCATATAGTCGCAAGCGGCATAATCATTAACTGCCCAGTTGCTCATAATCATTGTAGTAGCGCCTGTTAAAAGTAGTCCTCGAACGATTCCAAAAATCTCATCACCTGCAGCGGTTTTAGTAACACCACTTTCGCATGCTGATAAAACCACAAGTGGATTTGCTTTAAATTGCATGTTAGATACAATCTCTGAAAGGTGCAATCGTGCTTCGCCTGAGAACATTAAAAAACTCAACCAAGGATCTCGACCTTCCCAATAGGCATGTCCTGCGAAATGAATAAATCCATATTTATTTGAATTTGCTAATTCAACAAATCTGTCTTCAGTTGCATTATCGCGCCATAAGACTTCTGCCGCATTCTCAGCCTCATACCTTTTCAATATATTTACTATTTTATTCACTTCTTTCTCGGTCATAGGAAATGATAATGAATAATTGCCGATTTTTTCATTATAATTTGGATTTGCAACCAATAATGATGTTAAATCAAATTCTTTTGGACGTTTTTTCGCTTTTTCAAGGGAGATTCTTAATAAATCAAGGCTAAAACTCTTGGAAATCGTGTATTTAAGACCCCAGTAGTCGTCGCCATCATACAGAAGTTCAAAGGGAAGTAAATGGAGTTGTTTATGGGGAATAACAATCAAATAGTCCAAACTCATCTTTTTTATTATATCATTAATCCCTTGAGGAATAAGAACAGCGTACATTTTTGTTGAAAGATTTTTTAGTTCCATCTCCGCGTCAGAAATATATTTCGTATTACCTTCATTGATATATTTTCTTAAATAATCTATGCTTCTAATATAGAGCCCTATAAGCTCATCTAACTCATTTTGAGGGATATTCATAATTTCTAGTTTTATTTCATCCTTTGACTGAATAAAAAGAACAGCTAACTTTCCTTTTGCGTAAATGAATTCAAGTATTCCAACATTTGCATCTTTAATTTTCAACTTTTTAATTACTTTTTGGAATCTTTTGAAAATCTCTTTATTCTTCGAGTATGGTAGCAAAATGGTTCCAGCATCAGGGCATATTTTAGTGTGTTAAATATGTGGATATTTTACTTACAAAGAAAGCGCCCTCAAAAGTTCGAGTGAGATATGCGGTAGTCGGTTCAATCACCATCTTATTTGCATTTTCAAGTTTTTTATAGCGATGCAAATGTTTCCGTTAATGGGACCGACCATTACTACACCCGCGCCCCCTACCAAGCAACCATCCCTAAGACTTTTAATTTTTAAAGGGGAATATCTCGAATTACGGCTCATTTATGACGCTAACGGAACTTATTACGGCTAAATTCAATTTTAAAATTCTAAATTGATTATGTTTGATTTTTAAAAATTCATTAAAATAGTATAGTAATATTCATAATATTCATATAAAAATAATAAATTAGAATTTAATAAATCAGCATAGAGAGATTAATCAAGAA
>SUPS01000114.1 GCA_005191415.1 Candidatus Helarchaeota ASGARD archaeon Hel_GB_A | reverse complement strand
CTTCAGAACCCTCTCAACCTCAATACCAAGCAGGACCCGAATATATACAAGCTCAATACTCTCAACCCGCAACAGAGGAAACTCGACCCGTTCCTAAAAGCACGTGGGCATCTACTTCCCCCGACACGGATATGAAGAATATTATTTGGGAAGTTGAAGAATTTCGTAAATATGTCGAACGAGGCGACTTTGCTGCCTTCCTCCGAAATCTTATAACTGAAGGGGATCAAGTTAAAATCTGGGAAATTTTAAAACTAATTCGGCATTTTAAATCTTTAAGCCAATTAGAATAAATTCTATTATATTTCACAATTTCTGATTCTCATATCATTTAACTCAATACCATTTTACAGATGGTCTATTTGTCCCTCTCTCCTTTTATGAAAAAATCTATTCTCTATGAACTGCTTGATGGAAATAGGGTGCGGTGTGGAACGTGTGCTCGGCATTGTATAATCCCTGAAGGGAAATTAGGTTTCTGTAAAACGCGTATAAACCATAAAGGAGAATTATATTGTTTAACCTATGGTAATATCAGTTCTATCTCAAATAACCCGATTGAAAAAAAACCATTCTATCATTTTTTCCCTGGAACAAAAGCTCTAACCGTTGGGACCTGGAGCTGCAATTTTACTTGTCCATTTTGCCAGAATTGGGAAATAAGTAAAATTTCTCCCTCAAATTTGTCTAAAGGCTATTTATCCCCAGAAAAATTCTTAGAATTGTTATCACAATTTAACTCCCAAGGAACAAGTTTTAGCTTCAATGAGCCCACCCTTCTGTTAGAATACGCTATCGATGTCATGAAACTAACAAAATCTCTCAATTATTATCAAACTTACGTAACGAATATGTATATGAGCGAAGAAGCTCTTAAACTTCTAATTGAGAGCGGATGTGATGCGTTTTGTGCTAACATGAAAGGCGATCAGTCTTTTTATAGAAAAAATTGTGCTGCTGATTCACAAATTGTCTGGCGAAATCTTCAGAAAGCTAAAGAATTAGGTGCGCATATCGAAGTCGTTACTTTAGTTATTCCCAACGAGAATGATAGCGAGGACATTTTGAGAGCTATTGCCGAGAACATACGAAATTATCTGGGAATTGATACTCCCTGGCATTGTAACCAATACTATCCCGCATATAAAGCAGTAGAAATTGGAATGGCAAACTATCGAACTCCTGTAGAAATTTTAGAAAAAGCATATAAAATCGGTCGTGATGAAGGGCTTAATTATGTATATATTGGGAATGTCCATGGTCATAAATTCGAAAATACTTTTTGTCCGAATTGTGGAACCTTATTAATTGAGCGATCTATTTTCGGAATTAAAAAAAATTATCTAATAGATGAAAATCGATGCCCTTCATGCGGGAAATTGATTCCAATAATAACATCTTTAAAAAGGGAACCTAATTAACTAGATATCGGTCTCTTTTTTGCCCTTCCCTCTAACCAATAGCGTGTTTTAACTTTCCTTAAAAGTTCCTGAATTTTAACTAGTCTTTTGAGATACTCATTCTGAATTTCCTCAGCGACTACTGGAATTTCTTTTTTCTCTCTAATAATTTTCTCGATTTTCTCAATTTTTAAAGGTATTGTTTTTATCTTCTTCTCAGGAATTTCCTTTCCGATTAATGATTCAAAGGCAGCTCTCCATGTATTGATCCAAGGTTGCGTGAGAGTTCCGCCTGAATAACTTACTTTTTTTCGTTTAACTCTTATACAGTCATAAGGACAAGCTTGTTCGCAACTTCCACAGTATAAACATAAATCCTCATTTACAGCTATTTTTTCTTTTGGGTCTTTTGGGAGATACCAGGCATTTGATGGACAAATTTTAATACAAGCTTTACAACCACTGGGATCACATTTCTCCAAATTTTGTAATTTTATTTCTCCTTCAAAAAATTTCTGTAATTTAATAGCCTCTACCGGACAGAGAACACACCAACCACATGAAATACATTTTTCCTTATTGATTTTCGCTATTCCTTCGATCTGAGGCTCTTCAATTGTCCGCTCGACATCAGTGTCACAAGTGATCTTAAAGACTTCAGTTGGACAAATTTTTTCACATAATCCACAATAATCGCATTTCTTTTCATTTATTCGCAAATTTTTGCCAGGATAAGGACGTTCAGGTGTCGGATCCGCCTCATCAATCTCAATAGCATCACAAAATTCCGTACAAAGCATACAATAACAACATTTTTTTTCATTAATATCAATTGAGCCTGAAATATTCTGAGGTATTTCTCCAAGACCCTTTCCAGGATATTTAACTACTTCTTCTTTTTTCTGTAGTTTCATATCTATCTGAATTGCATCAGTCGGACATACCAATTCACAATACCGACATGGAATGCATTTCTCTTCATCTACCTCAATCTCGAAATCAAATTTTGGATATTCAGGAAATTCAAAAATTGACTTTTCATTGAATTTAAATTCTATAGCGCCTACTGGACAGAGAATTGCACAAAGTCCACAAAATACACATTTATCCAAATCAAAAAGAACATAGGGCGCCATAGGTTGGGCTTCTCTGGATTCGAGTGCGGTTGCAATCTCATGAACTGGTCCTAACTCAATCGCTTTGGTAGGACATACTTGAGGACAAATTCCGCAACCGGTGCATTTATTTGTGATATAAATCAATTCTTTCTCTAGCTTTGGACTCTTCCAATTCAGAATTATGTCTTGATTTTCACGAACATCCATCGTCTTCTCGATTTCACTTTCAGCCATTACTATCAGCTTTGATTCCAATTCAAAAATTATTTATTCTCCACTTAATCAATTATGATTTTTCAAATAATTGTTTCTATTTTTTATCTCATGAGGCGCCTAATTTGAGAATCAAGCGCTGAATAGGACTGCGCTCCTAACACCTGATTTATCAATTTTCCGTTCCTAAAGAACAATATCAGCGGAATCGCCCGAATCTGGAAATGTCTCGCAATCTGAGGCGCATAATCTACATTAATCCTACCAAAAAATATATCTTTATATACTTTTGCCAGCTGTACAAAAATCGGTTCTATCATTTTACAAGGTCCGCACCAGTCTGCAAAACAATCTATTAGTACTTTTTCGTTATTACGAATAGCATCCCAAAAATTTGATTGATTTAGTGTATAAACGCTACCACCGACTTCTTTTTTCTGTGTAGCACCTTCCGCAATTTCTTTCTGATTCTTTAGCATTTGTTCTAATTTCTTTTTTCGAATTTTTTCCAGTTCTTCATCTATCTCGTTCGGCTCATCACTCAAAAAATCACCCCGGTAATCTATGGAATAAAGATTTTAAAATATCGTTGTAAAAATTGTAATTATAATTCTTGAAAGGAGTTTATGGACAAATGAAGAAATATGCAAAAAATGTTGTATCTGGGGTCAAATCTGTACGTTCTCTCCCCTATCATAAACCAGATGTTTTCTTTTATCCTATTATTATGGGAAAGAATCGTGTTTCTGATGCGAAATTATGGGCATATTACTTCTTTCTACATGTAACTGAAGATTTAGCTAAGAATCCACAAGTATCATGGGCTGAACGGCATCGCCATCCCGAAGGAAGTAATGAGATGTATCTAATCATCGGTGATTCTGGCGCGATTACTGTTGAAGTAACATTGGGTGATGATGATGAAATGGAAACCTATGAAGTGACCAGTCCAGGCGCAGTATATATTCCCGCAAGACTAACCCATAGCATAAAACCTATTAAAATGACCCCTGGAAAGTGTGGAGGCATTCTTGCCATCGTTTCGAATGGAGAATACATTACTCTTCCTCCAAAATAAGATTTATTAATCAAAAACATCAATAATTGTTTAAATTTTTTATCAATTGAGGTGAAGAGAAGTGCCCCTTTTAAACGGGTTGGATTCAGAACAAGAAATACTTATTGAGCTAGCAAAAATGATATTAGTCTCCGTACGAACGGCTCCTAAATCGAAAGGCTTAGATAGCATTCAAACAGCCATTGTGACGGGACAAGAAAAAGATAAAATTGCTGAAAAAATGAGATCTTATGCCCAAAAAAAAGGAGATAATTGGTATCGAGATGCAAAAAATATCGAAGATTCAGCTGTTGTAGTACTAATTGGCGTTGAAGGAATTCCCATCGATCTTCTAAACTGTGGATTATGTGGATTTAATACATGCGAAGAATTGCTCGAAAAACGTAAAAATACTGGAGATCCCAAACCGTGTTGCGCTTTTAAATTAATGGATTTAGGTATTGCATTAGGATCTGGCGCAAAAACCGCTGCAATCCATAATATTGATTGCCGAATTATGTACCGTCCCGGAAAAGCCGCTAAAGAACTCGGTTATCTAAATAATGTGGATATAGTCATTGCAATTCCTTTATCAGCTACGGGAAAAAGTATTTATTTTGATCGTTAAATTAATGAACCATAATTCCCTTTTTAAGTTGAAAGAAAGATCTGAGAGGCTAATAATATGAGTAAAGAGCGAATGATCGAAATTTTAGAAAGTGCCACCAAACCGGGTGTGCCTGCAATCGTAATTAGTACCAAAGATTATATTTATTGCCTAGTAGCGAATGACGCTGAATTGACTTCCTGGAAAGAAGCCTCAATGACATTTCCAGATGGTTCTCTTGAAGAAAAGGATATTTCAGCTGGAAAAGCCCTTATGCTGCTCATCGAAGAATTAACTAAAGGACTACCAGGATACGTCGATAATTTACCTATTGCTAAAAACGAAGTAGAAATCGGAGCCGCCATTGACCGGGTAAAATCATTATAATTACATATCTTTCTTCTTTTAATTAAAAACCTCTTTTTCATCCCCTATAATAACCCATGAAATGGGTTAATTGGTGGAACTCCATGTCCAATATTAATTATGTTTGAAAAGATTCTCTCAATGAACTTTTCTGCCTCCAATACTGAATTATATAACTCATTTTTCTTTGCAAGCTGGGCTGTGATGGCTGCAGATAACACACAACCCGACCCATGCCGATCTTGATTTAGAATCCTCTCTTTTTCAAAAATGTGATGCGTCCCATCTTTCATAAGAAGAAAATCTACAACCTTTTTTGAATTTAGATGTCCCCCTTTGAGCAACACTGCATTCGCACCTTGATCTATCATTTTTATCGCAGCTTTTTTTAGGTCCGCTTCATTTTTGATTTTTATTCCTGAAATAATTTTTGCTTCCAAGATATTTGGTAAGACTATTTCCGAAATTGGAATTAACTTTGAAATCAAAGTTTTTATCGCTGATTTTTCGATTAATTCATGTCCTATTCCTGCTCTTAAGATAGGATCAACTACGATTGGTACTTTCACCGATGTTAATTTCTCTACAATAAGTTCGATAATCTCAGAGCTCACTAACATTCCTGTTTTAATCGCATTAATTGACAGATCTTCAAACAATACATCAATCTGAGATTCAATAATTTCTAAAGGTAGTTTAAAGATTTTCGTAATTTTTGTAGTATTCTGTGCCGTAATTGCCGTAATAACACAGACACCATATACTTTATGAACCGCAAAAGTCTTTAAATCCGCTTGAATTCCTGCGCCTGCACTGCTGTCCGATCCTGCAATTGTTAATGCAATTTCACTCATTTTAATCCCTCATACTTTATATTTTCTGGAATGCTCAATTTTTTATATAATTTATCAACCAATTGTTATGTATCTATTGGAGAATATTATAGGTGATTTAATGTATATTTTGGAATGTAATGTAGGGGATAGACGGTTCAAGGCTACGCAAAAATTACTATTATATGGAACTTGTTTGCCTGATCGGTATCCTAAGATTTTTAAAGAATTTGCGGCAGGAAGAACACCAGTTCATGCATGTTTAGAAGACCTTCATATGGATCATGTTGGCTATAAATTAGTTAATATCATTAAATATTCAAAGATCAAAGAATTGACTATATTAACCATCGATGGAAGTCCGCATTGCTACCAATTACAGGTATTAGGACAAGATATTAAACGGCACTTTGCACCGGAAATAGAAGTTTCTCATTTTGTAATTGAAAAAGGTGATTTATATGAGATATCTTATCAGGCTATCACCGTTGCGCGCCACCTACATCGGGTACAAAAATTGCTAAATGAAAAGAATAAAATCACAAAAATATAAAAAAGGGAACTATCCTAATGGTAATTGAGGTGAGACTTTGGAAGAATATCCCGAACAACGTTTAAAAGATAAAGTTATTCTAATAACTGGCGCAGGAAGCGGTATTGGAAAAGCTTCTGCGATACGAATGGCAAAAGAGGGCGCAAAAATAATTGTAAATGACATTGATCAAGAAAAAATTGATGAAGTAGTCAATATCATTAAAGGTTTTGGTGGTGAAGCTTTTGGCTATCGTGCGGATGTTACTAAAAAAGAAGAAGTTGTTGCCATGGTTGAAGCCGCACACGAAAAATACGGGCGCATCGATGTTCTCTTTGCTAACGCTGGAATTGCGGATTATGCAAAATTCGTCCGCATGAAAGAAAGCTTCTGGGATCACATGTTTGAAGTAAATACAAAAGGTGTCTTCCTTGTAACACAGGCAGTTGTCAAAAAGATGCTTAAATATAAGGTTCCTGATGATCAGTTAAGAGGAAAAATCATAATTACCTCCTCAAGAGCAGGAAAAGATGGACAAGAAGAACTTTCTGCCTATAGTGCTTCTAAAGCTGCTCTGATCCAGCTAAAAACTGCACTTGCCAAGGAATTAGGTCCTAAGAGAATTACCGTTAATGCCATTTGCCCTGGCACAATTCTCACACCTATCTATGGTAAGGACGTCACAAGAGAAAATATCGCTGGGATTGATGGCAAAGTTGCTCTTAATATTAAACAAGGTGTGGGTGATCCTGAGGATGTCGCTGGCGTTGTAGCTTTTTTGGCATCAAAAGACTCTGATTTCATTACTGGTCAAGCAATTAATGTATGTGGTGGAACAATCTTCCATTAAATCTTTGTTTTTATTAGTTTATTGAATTCTCTCATCTAGACGATAGAATTTTCTTGCATTTGCTGTAGTAATTTCCGCAACTTTTTCAAAGGAAACAGCTTTTATTTCCGCTATCTTCTTTGCACTAATTTTAATGTTAGCAGGTTCATTTCGCCCTCTCCCAGGTGCTAAATAAGGCGCATCAGTTTCTAAAAGCATTTGACTGAGAGGCACGGTTTTCGCCATTTTTCGATGAACTTCTCGCTTCACTACCGATGTTGGAACTGAAATTAACCAATTATTCTTTATAATTCTTTCAGCTTCTAATTTAGTGCCACTAAAACAATGCATTAGAACTATTTCTGCATCCTCTTCTTCTAAAATTTTGATTGTATCATTTTGTGCATCTCTTGCATGAACTACTAAAGGTTTATCTAGTTTTTTTGCAAGATCAATAAACCCCTTAAAAGCTTCCTGCTGTTCTTTTCGTCTTTTCTCTTCCTTTACCCAATAATAATCTAATCCAACTTCTCCAATCGCCACAATTTCTGCCTTATGTTTTTCAATCAATCTGACCGTCGCCTTTACACTTTGCGAATTTACACCGGGAGGATGCAGTCCTAATGCCCAAAAAACATAATGTGAATACCGATTAATGATATTCTTTACTTTTTGCACGTTTGGTGAGATACTTGATGTTATGATTGCCTCTATACCGTTTTGTTTTGCGTTCTCAATTACCTGTGGTATATCATTCTTGAACCACTTTGCATCTAAGTGGCAATGACTATCGATTAGCATACGGTTTTCCTCAAATTTTATTATTTATTTTTATGAAATAAGAATCAAAACTTATGAATATTTAAATTGTCTTCATTTCTTCTTTTTTATGAGAAGTATGAATGAATCATCGAAAGTTCTCATTGTGCTCATGGGGCTTCCATCCTCTGGGAAATCAACCATTGCCAGATTACTTTCTAAAGAGTTATCTGAAAAATATGGGATCTTAAATGTCGTCATTGGAACGGACGATGTAAGACGATTGATACCTCGCCAACTAGAACAATTTGATCCAAATTTAGAACCGTTTATTAAAGATTTGACTTTAAATATTATTCAATTTTGTTTAAAAAATAATTATTCTGTCATAAATGATGATATGAACTATTATAAATCCATGCGACATGAATTGAAACAAATTGCAGAAGAAAATAGGGCTCATTTTGTTTTAATTTATATCTTAATTAACTTAGAGACTGCTTTAAAATGGAATGAGAACCGAGGTTTACCAATTCCCCCAGAAGTAATTCAGAAAGTATATTCTCGATTAGACCCCCCAGGCGATTATAAATGGGATACTCCTCTATTGACAATTCAATCAACTGAAATTTCCCCAGAATTAGCCGTTAAAAAAATTATTTCAAAACTTTTACCCATACTTAATACACCTTTCATATCACCGGACCTCTCTACTCCCATAAAACCAAGTAAGCGTGAAAAATTTGATAAAATAACGCGAAATGTTGTGACCAATTTTGCGAAAACGTACAGAGATCCGATTCTCCTTAAAAAAATTAGTAATTTTCGGATTAATTACTTAAAAAATCTTACAGATGATAATATCTCGGAAGATATTCTAAGAAACGATTTTTCTCAAAAATTAAATGCTTTTATCTTAAAAATTAGACAGGACGAATAAATTCATTTTCTCTCCCAGATCCGACGACGATTCTATAGTAAGAATTTCCCTCTTTTAAATCTTCGACTTTCTCCAGCAATCCTTGCACCTCCACCTCATCGCCCCTTCGAGCAACATCTCGGAATTCCCCAATCATGGATATAACTTGGGATGGCCAGTGAGTTTGAAGTAAAATAGAATCATTATCTGCGGGAAAATAGTCTTCGATATTATAGAGTGCCGGGCGAAACATCCGTTCCCTGCTTTCCACGACATCGCAATAAAAATGCAGAGTCCTGATCGGGGTATATTTAAAACGTCCATATTCCTCACGTAATTCGTCTATCTTCCGAATTCCATTAAAAACAAATTTCCGTCCTTTGTATAGGCATTTATTCATACGAATTTCATCTGAGCTTGTTTCATTCAGATATTCTATTTTCTTTTCTTTAAAGAGTAAAAAGACCGTCTTTTTGACTCTTAGAAAATTCTCCGCACCATATATTGCAATATCTATATCGCTAGAATCTGTGTGCATTCCCGTTGAGAGCGATCCATGAATTCCAAAATCTGAAAGTGGTACTTGCGCCTTTCGGGAAAGCATCTGAATAAGTTCAATCGCATCCCTTTCTAAAGGATCAGGGTTTGATTTTTGTAATAAATGGCGTAATTGTATTTCTGGGACAAAATAGATTTTTATTAAATGATGTGGCACGACGAATACAGTTTTGCCAATAAAAGGGTCGAAATATAGATACTCAGGGTAGTTTGCTTTAAAAACTCGCTGGATTTCTTTGAAAATTTTTGGACTATACAATTTTTTTGGACGTACAAGGCTTATATTTCTAAAATTCCATTCAAATGGGATCCAATTTAAGTTAAATTGGTTTTGCAATTCTTTTGGAATGTATTTTAAGTACGCAATTATCTTATTTATGGGATGGTCGTAGCCAAAAGCATAAAATATAAACCCATGCTTTGTAAAAATAATATCTCCATCTCGAGGCGTTTGAATTAGTACCATTTTAAGATTCTCGTTTGTAAAATAATAGGCTCTATTATGAGAATAAGAATAATAATACAAAATTCTTATGAGTTATATAATTTAACCTAACACGAAGACTCACCTACACGCGTTGTAAAGAACGCGCAAATTCAATTGAATATTGTAATTTCAGACTAGTTAAAAATTGTGAGTAGCGATGGAAGAAAGAATTTTACTGAAAGATGCTCCAGGCGAGCATGTTATGTTAATTGGAAATATGGCTATGACACGCGCCTGTCTAGAAGCAGGAATCCAATTTGTAAGTCAATATCCAGGAACTCCAGTGACTGATATGGGTACATACTTCAGTAGAATCGCAAAACAGGTCCCAGGTCTTTATTTTCAATGGGCATCAAATGAATCGGCTTCTATTACTGCTGCTGCTGGCGCCAGCTGGTGTGGCGTAAAGTCTTTAGCCATCATGAAGCACGTAGGAGTGAATGTAGCGGCTGACGCCCTTTCTGTCATTGCGTTGAACGGTCCAACAAGTGCAGAGGGCAAAGGTGCCCTCTTAGTAATTTGCGGTGGAGACCCTGGGTCACTTGGGAGTCATAGCGAGCAAAATGACCGATTCTATAGTTGGATGCTACATATGTGCCATTTTGAACCATCTAATGTCCAAGAAGCCAAAGAATGGATCCCTATGGCACTCGAATTATCCCAGAAATTCGATCTCGTCAGTTATTTCAGGGTCACTTCAAGGATTGCTCATACGGTGGAGGAAGTCGAATTAAAACCACTTCCTAATTTTAGTGCTGAAAAGGGCAAATTCATAAAAGATATTCCTAAATTTTGTTCATTACCTCCCCATTGTATCAATAATCATAAAAGACTTTATGAACGTATGGAAAAAGTAGAACCTTATGTGTCAAAATTTAATCAATTTATTCCTGGTGATTCTAAGTTTGGAATAATTACGGGAGGCGTCCCATTTGGCTATACTATAGAAGCCTTAAGACATTTAGGCTTAGAAGATGTCCCCGTCCTCAAACTAGGGGTTGTACATCCGATTAATGAGAACCAATTTGTCGAATTTGCTCAAAACTTAGATCAAATTCTTGTAGTTGAAGAGCTTGAGCCTTTTATCGAAGTACAAGTGAAAAAATTGGCACATGAACACCGCATTTCAGCAGAAATAATCGGCAAGAAGGTAATAAGAAAATGGGGGGAATTAAACGTAGGTGAAGTAGTAACAGGAATCAGCAAATTGCTCGGAAAACCACTTGATACAAGCATAAATCAAAAATTACAGAAATATCAAGAATATCTCAAATTGGTTCCCCCTCGTCCTCCAACTTTCTGTCCTGGCTGCCCAGAACGCGCATTGCTATATTCCATTAGAAAAGCGACAAATGAGCAAGAAACTATCTATGCTGGAGATATTGGATGTTATGTTATGAGTTTCTTCCCTCCTATGGGCATTACCGATTGGGTTATTTGTATGTCAGGAGGTTTAGGTGCCGCAATCGGAGCATCTTTCAAGACAGACCAAGAAATCATTGCTCTCATGGGTGATTCTACATTTTATCATACAGGTCTCCAAATTCTGGTTAATGCCGTTTATAATAATGCAAATGTCATTTTATTCATTCTTGATAATACATGGACTGCCATGACAGGGGGGCATCCTAATCCAAACAGTGGCATCAATGGAATGGGTGAACAGACTATTATTCCTAGTATTCGCGATATATGTAAATCCCTTGGAATTCAATATGTTCGAGTGGTTGATCCCTATAATGTTTATTCTATGATTAGTACGATTCTAGAAGCTAAAAAACAACCTGGTGTAAAAGTAATCATTTCACAACGCGAGTGTATGCTTCAATATCAAAAACGCTTACGAAAAACTCTTCCCAAAGATATTCGTTATAAAGAGATCTTTTGGATCGAGCCTGAACGATGTCAAATGTGTGGTACATGTTCTGAGCAATTATGTTGCACAGCTTTACGAAGAAACAAAGATTATATGTCTATTGACATAGATCGATGCACACTCTGTGGCGTTTGCTATGAAATCTGCCCAAATGATGCTATTGCTCATACCATTATTAACCCACATTTAGGAGGAGGTAATTAAAATGCGCATTTGGAATGCTATTATTTGCGGAATTGGAGGTCAAGGCGTCATGCTTCTCAAACGAATACTTGAAAATGCAGCTCTCCTTGAAAAGTTAGAAGGAGGCAATATTCGAAAAATGATTGGTGCCGAGAAACATGGACTTAGCCAACGCGAGGGTGCAACCGATGTCTATACCCGATTTTTGATTCTCGATGAAGGTGAAGAATATAATGATTTATTATTGACTTCTCCTACTATATTTTATGGTGATGCGGACCTCGCAATAGGAGTTGAACCAGTTGAACTCCTTCGTAATGCTCTTTATCTCTCTGAAAAAACGTTTATTATTCTAAATACTCGTACATTCCCTCCCTGCGCTGTAATCTCGGGCGCAATGGAATATCCCTCCATTGAAACTATTGTAAATGCTTTAAAAGATATTTCTGGGAGTTCAAATATTTTACTTGTAGATGCATCCACCATTGCCATTGAACGATTTCAAAGTGCCCTCCGCACTAATATGATTATTTTGGGGGTCGCTTATGCTACAAATCGAATTCCTCTAAAGTTAGATTCCATTAAAACTATTATCCGTGAAAAAGTCCCAGAACCTCAAATAAATCTAGAGGCTTTTGAAGTTGGACTTGAAGTTGGGAAAACATTACTCCAATATCTTTGAAAACTAATCAGAACTTTTTTTCATCATTTCTATTTTTATGTTATTTCATTTTTTCATATTCTTCCAATA
>SUPS01000113.1 GCA_005191415.1 Candidatus Helarchaeota ASGARD archaeon Hel_GB_A | reverse complement strand
AATAAAATATTTTAAAGATTCTATTAACACGATAGAAAAAGTTATTGAATCATTAATCAAAGAAAAAGAAAATTTACCTCCTAAGGAATTTGTAAAACATGCTACTTTAACCAAATCACTATATGTAGATTATTTAAAACGGAAAATAGACGTCTTATTGAAAATAAAAGACGAAAAGAAAGCCATAGAAACAGTTACGAAACTTCAAGAAAAATATTTGAAGACAAAAGATCCAAATTATTTTGAAATTATGACTTTCCTGGCCGATATTAACATATTTTTAGCCCAACGACTCAAAAATATTGATCTTTTAGTTAAAGGAATTGGCGAACTCTTAATTCTCGATTTTTTTGCCAAAAAATTTTCAGAAGACCAAAAATTCTGGAGTAATAAATTCCACCGCGATATTAAGGAAAAAAGTAAGTTTCTAATAAATACGTTAAAAATACCCATTAATGAGAAGATTCTGGGAAAAGAAACACTAACAATTTTGAAACAGATTGAATTAGAAACAAAAGACCATATGTACATAGATAAAATCCTTGAAATAAAGCAATCTGATAAATTTCAGAATAAAATAGACGACTTACGAACAATAATTCAATCCATCAAGGAAGATGAGGCGTCTCCTGTTGTATATTCAATGGCTATAAATGAACTAATTACTTCCTTAGCTCAGCAAAATAAATATAATGAAGCTTTTGAAGAAGCAAAAAATGCTACAAAAGAAATAAAACGAATAAAAAATAAACAAGTGAAAGACTATTTACTGGGAGAAACATATCTAAACTTATTTCGTGTCAATGTAAGAAGACAAGATTATAAACAAGCAGAGAAAGAAGCAAAAAAAGCCATCGAATTTTTCGAAGAGAATATTAATACATTAAGTCATGCTTGTTTTGCTATTTTTGAATTAGCAAGTCTCTATATGACACAGGAACGGCTCGATAAGGCAAGTTCACTTCTTGAAAAACCTACTGAATTTAGTGAACACATTTTGTCCCCAGATTTGTTAGCAAGATTATACGAATTGTTGGGTGGAATTAATTTAAAATCCAAAGATTTTCATAACGCAGCGCTATATTTTGGAGCAAGTGCACTTTTCTATTTAATTTCAGACGATCAAGAAAAATATCGTGAATTCATTACCTTAGCAATTAATTTATATAATCGCTATCTCAAATTAAGGGGATTTATTGGGGTGCAATTTGAATGAGGTGAAATTATGCCAGATAAATTTGAAATTAAGCTTGATAAAAAAGAAGTTAAAAATGCATTGAGTGATGTAACGGAAACAGACTATTTTCAAAGAATTTCAGCACAAGTGAAGAAATTAAGATCCGGTCAAATGAACCAGGCATTCAAAGGAAATGCTGAAAAATGGGAAAAATTATTTCATACACATGCATTGGAAAAATATGACACACTAATTCTCTCTATTTTACGTGAAGAATATCAGACTTATCAAGAATTTATAGATCCAATTAAGAAACTAATTGGATTCCATAAAATCAATCTAAAACAAACTCTTCAAAAAGAAATAGAGAAAAAAAAATAAAAATTGAGGTGATAAAATGGGAAAAACGATTTCAATCCATTCCTTTCGAGGAGGTACAGGAAAGAGTAACATTGTTGCAAATCTTGCCACTTACTGTGCTATGAAGGGAGCTCGCGTTGGTGTCATAGATACGGACATTCAAAGTCCAGGTGTACATGTTATTTTCGGGTTAGGTAATAAAAAATTAAAAAATACACTAAATGATTTCCTTTTTAAAAAGTGCAGCATTGATGATGTAGCCGTAGATGTTTCAAAGAGCTTAAAACTTAAAGATGGTAAACTATTCATGTTCCCAGCAGCCCTAGATGCAAATGAAATAACCAAAGTTCTCCGAGAAGGCTATGAAGTTACAATGATGAGTGAGGGCTTCAGTGAAATAATGGGATCAAAGGATTTAGACTATTTATTTATCGATACCCACCCTGGATTGAACGAGGAAACTTTTCTATCCGTAGCTTTATCCGATATTTTATTCGTGATTTTACGGCCAGATGAGCAGGATTATTTAGGAACCGCTGTGACACTCGAAATCTCTAAAAAATTTGAAATTCCTAAAATCTTTTTGATCGTAAATAAATTACTCCCAAAATATAAACCGAAAGATGTCGAGAAGCAAATGCAAAAAACTTTTCATGTCCCCGTAGCAGGCATTATTCATTTTTCAGAGGATTTCGCAGATGCTGCAAGTAAAGAGGTTTTTGTTGTTAACCATCCCGACCATCCTTTTACAAAAGTGATTGGACAAATTTATGAAAAAATGATTGAAGATTAAAGGGAGCGCGGACCATTAATGACCGAAACAGCTGAGAGAATAGAACAAATCCGAAATTTTTTTGAACCTACACTTGGAATAGCTGTAATTGGAGCTTCTAACAAGAAAGGAAAAGTAGGTAACGCTATTATTGTGAATTTAACGAAAGGGGCTGTAAAATCTGCGGGTGTTGGGAAAGCAGGTCTTTATAAAAAAGGAGAATCGATAAAGGGATATGAGGGAAACATTTATCCTGTGAATGTTAGAGCCAAACCTGGCGAAAAAATTGGTGGATTACCCGCTTATAAATCAATTCTCGATATTCCGGACCCTGTTGATCATGCAATCATTGCAGTGCCATCAAAATTCGTCCCCGGTGTTATGGAAGAATGCGCTCAAAAGGGTGTAAAATCTGTCGTAATTATTACTGCAGGGTTCTCAGAATATGATGAACAGGGGCAGAAATTAGAGAAAAAAGTGCTAGAAATCGCTCATAAGAATGGTATGCGAATTATTGGTCCAAATTGTCTCGGAATTATCCGTACATTTAATAACTTAAATGCATCATTCTCTGACTTAATGCCTCCAAAAGGTCCAATTTCCTTTATTTCTCAATCAGGTGCCCTCTGCACAGCTGTAATTAACTATTCATTTGATGAACGAATCGGATTTGCCAATTTCGTCAGTATAGGGAATAAAGCCGATGTCGATGATGCCGATTTGATGGAATATTTTGCTGATGATCCAAGAACTAAAGTAATTGCCTTATACATTGAATCTGTAAAAGATGGCAAAAAATTCCGTGAAGTTATTGAAAATATTATCGAGAAAGTCCCTATCGTTGTAGCTAAATCAGGCCGGACCATTGCTGGAGCTCAAGCTGCATCCTCTCATACAGGATCTATTGCCGGTTCTGATACAATCTATGATGCCGTGTTTTCTCAATATGGTGTCTATCGTGCCACCTCTATGAATGAATTGTTCTATTGTGCTAAGGCATTAGGATATCAACCTCCTGCTAAAGGCGATCGTGTAGCGATTCTCACAAATGCCGGAGGTCCTGGAGTTATGGCTGCCGATGACGTATATCTTCAAGGATTGACAGTTGCTAAATTAGAAAAAAGGACAATTGATGCATTAAATGCTGAGTTACCTGCTGCATGGAGTCATCGTAATCCTGTGGACATATTGGGGGATGCACTTGCCGATCGTTATGAATTTGCACTAAACCTCTTGGTCGAAGATAAGAATACTGATGCTATTATTGTCATTCTCACTCCAACTGCTATGGTAGAACCCCTACAAACCGCCAAAATTGTAGTCGATATTATGAAAGATAGCGATAAGCCTGTTAGTTGTGCTTGGCTAGGTTTAGAATCCCGTATGAGTTCATTTTACCTTGATGATCATGGGATTCCAGAAGTTTCTTTTCCAGATCGATGTGTTAAAGCGATTAAAGCTCTAGTCCATCGCGGTAAATTTCTCAAGAAACGTAATTTACTTTGAATTAGCGGTGGTTAATTATGGAATCAGATGAAAAAATCAAATCTCTACTCGCTGAATTCGATTCAATAGAGAAAAATTTCAAAACAGTTCAACAAAATATCAATAATATAAAAAAGATGATTGAATCTCTTCTTTTAAAAACCGAGGAATCTAAAAAGAAATTAAAAAATATCGGCGTGGCAGATCTTCTAGACTTACCAGAAGAATTACGCAAATCTGTCTTAACTGTCATGAAACTCGGGCGCGGAACTGTTGATCAAATTACTGAAAGGACTAAACGGGAAAAAAACCTAGAAATGGGATATTTAGAAGCATTAGTCACCATGGGTTATCTTAGAAAAGAAACCGATGAAAAGAAAGGCAATACCTATTATAAACTAGGTCTAGGACGACGGAAATCGAAAGTATCTGATGATATTTGGAAAATTCTCATAAAAGATTCTATGGAAATGGTTCAATTTATTACAAAAATGGAAATTGAAAAGGCTCAATTGAAAATTTATGACATTGATGAAATGCTTCAAATGGCACCCCAAGCCCAAGACGATTTAAATAAAATAAAAGCTGAAATCATGCGATATATTTCGGCATTAGAAGAAATAATGCTGAAATATTAACCAATAAAAAAACTCAATCTTCTTCTATTTTTATTTTAAACCATTTTAGTAGGTTTGTAATACCCCTTAAAGCTCTCCTTCTTTTCATTCTTCAAAAAGTTAAAAATTATGGAAATATATTAAAAGGAGTAAACAAAAAATTTTAAAAAAAGCAAGAGGAGCCAAAAAGAATGGGATTAGAATATGTGCGACCAACCAAAGTTTGGGCATATTTCAAAGAGAAGGGCATCCGAATAAGTGCGGACGCAAAAACCAAGCTTTTAGAAATACTAAATACTCAAATTACTGCAGAGCTAGATAACGTCATTGACAAGCTACCCAAATATACTAAAGGACAGAATAAAGGGGAACTAAAAAGGAAAACTATTAAATTAGATGATTTGAAATAATACGTGTCCTAAATTCTTTTTTTCTTTATTTATCTCATTTTCAGAAATTTCTTATTCTAAAAACTTATTCAATCATAAGCCTGTATTGATAGGATGTTCAATTAAATATAATTCCAGAAGTTCTTGAAATTCAGAAATTTTCTCTAATATTATTTCAATCAATGGCTCTAAATCCGAATTTATCATACAGACTAAAGTTACTTGATTATGAATCTTAAGAAAGAGAATATTTTCTGTGTCTAAAAGTCTTAAATTTTTTCCAATACTAGCTGAATTAAATAAATATTTGACTATACTCTATGAAATAAATAAATATGACTCTAAAATATGTCTATCATAATAGAAAATTTCTCCTGTATCTGCTATTAATGAAATATGGAATAATTTATCTATCTCTTTACCTAATCTTTTATATATTCTATATGCAATTCGCTTTACTTCCTTATCTCGCCCAAACTTCCTTATACTAGCCCCTGCTAAAACTTTATCTTGGAATTCTTGGCAAAATTCCCAATTAATAGTACCTATACAATAATATTCATTATTACCTTTAGAATATCGCGTATTTGCACTACATTTGCCATAAAAAGGACATCTTTCAAGCACTTTATATTCAATCCTTTTCGAAAAGAAATTTCATATTTTTATTAGTTACTGAATCTTAAAAAGTGAAACTAGAATAGAATAAATACAAGAATTTATTTCAATTAATTAATTGATCATTTTAGTTTAGGATGGATAATTCATTGCAGTTTCTTGATTCATTACGTTGTCCACGTTGTGGCGAGCTAAGGGTTGTTTATTATCTTAAAATAGGGGGACGACATGCAATTTTAAAGGCCATGTGCCCAAATGATCGATCGAAAAAAGCATTTCGGTTACCTTTAGAAGCCCGTGATCAATGGATTGGCGTGGTCACGGATCAAATTTATCGATGTGCCCGATGTGGGCAACCAATTTCTAATCCTGTTAAAATATCACGTTCAGGTCGTTGGATTGTTCTCTATCTAGAATGTCCTATCCATGGATTAAAAGATCCCAAGAGGCATATTCTTGATATAATTTATCCTATGGTTCAAATTTTACATCAAAATCCATCTAATGCACCAGGCGCTCCTCCAACATTTAGACCTCCGCCTTCTGGGGCTCCCTCTGTTCCTTCACCACCACCGCCTTCTGATACTCCCCATACTCCACCTCCACCACCTCCACCTCCACCACCACCGCCTAGTGCCCATGTTGTTCCATCACCTCCTTACAATATGCCCTATCAAACAGATTCTAGTGAAGTCATTTTCTGTAGTGATTGCGGTGCTGCATTACAACCTGGGGCACTATTTTGCGTTGTTTGTGGAGCTGAAATTAATAAGGATGAATATGATGATATTTAGTTTTCTTATTTACTTATTTTTTTAAGTTTTATACATAATATCGCTTTTAAAATTGAAATCCTAGAAAGAAATCTATCGAGGATTGCCGCAAAAAAATTACATGATTTCATAGATTCTACCCGAACTTGTTTAGGAAATAGATTCAATAGTGTTTCAGGAGTGTAATCCCGTAAATGACCTGCATTACATGTAGCAAAATGATAAACTGGTCTGATTCGATTAAGAACTCGCCAGAAAAGAGATTTTTGTGGAACCGTTACAATAATGTACCCCTTTGCTACGCGAACTAATTCATTTGCTGCTTGACGATCATTTAAAACATGCTCCAAAGTTTCAGAACATAAAACCCAATCAAAAGAATTATCTTCAAATTGAAGATGTTCGGCATCCATTACTTTAAATTGACAATTGATATTCATTTTTTGAGCAATATAATCTGCTTTTTGAATTTTTGTTGGTGATATATCAATTCCTACCGCATTCAGCCCTTGTTGTGCCATTTTTCGTACGAAATATCCTAATTCACAGCCAACATCTAAAAATGTTTCATTTTTTTTCGCTTTTTTTAACCATCTTTCAAGAATGACACGTCTAGATCCGTGCGTCGAAAAGTATCGGTAATAACCTCGATAACTTTTATCAATATCGTTTGTAGTTAGACGTTTTCCTTCTCTCTCATAATAAGACGCAATTGTTTTTTTATCCACTAATTTCACCAATAATTTAAGGTCAATTTCTGTTTAATTTCTGCTTACTATAAAAATCTAACATAGTAAAAAAATTCAATGAACAAAATTTTTTTAAGTTTATAAGAAATTCCTAACGTAAGGAGTTTGAAGAAGTGTCCAAGAGTTATCGCATATTAACCAGCATCGTTCTCATTTCCATGCTAGCTCTTCCTGCTTTCTTCATTATGGGTGTTTGGATACCACTGACACTCTATGATTTGATAACAACCCATATTAATGGAAGTAGTACCTTCTTTACAATTCTCGGAATTCTCATTTTAATAGCACATCTCGCGCCCCCTCCTCCTGATAAGAAAAAAAGAATTCTATTTGTCTATCAATTTAAAGATTTATTAAAAAAGTTTTGTAAATTAAAAGAGATCGAAGAATTTTCCTTTAAAGACGATATTGTCCATTTTGCTAACTATCAATACCTAACAGAAACCATTAATTCAAAAAAAGTGAAAATACAACTAAAATTACGCCATCTTGGGGGTACATCAGTAACATCTTCATTGGCGACCGAAATAAAACGGGCATCAAATATCGATAATAGTCTCATTGTCGAAAATTTTTCATTTAATTACCACCGAAAAAGAAGTTTTTCTCTACTTTCGAAACTTCTACCTGGAAAAACTTCCAATTATCCAATGATTTTTGCCATTCTTTCTGAAAACTCCTTCTATAAAAATAGTCGGGGAGGTCATTTGAATTCTGGAGAGGGAAAATGGATTAAAAAAATACCAATTAATCACTCTTTCTTCAATTCAATGAGTATAAAAATAAGGAGGTTGATATAAATGACTAAAATTCGAAATCTTATATATGGTTTGATTATAGTTGGAATTTTTGTAATTATACATTGGATCTTTCCCCGCGAATGGTCTCCTTGGCTCCAGAAAACAGATGCTTTATTCCAAGGAACTCGTTTACAATTCATCGGGCTTTTTATTTTTGGTGTATTTCTCTTTGTTATCTATCCACTTTTCCATGGAATTGGTTTCCTAGCTTCTTTCGGCAAAGTTAAATATCCAAAAGGGTCTGAAAATTTTACCCCTCCCCTTTCAGTAATCATTCCTGCACTGAATGAAGAAAAAATTATTGGTCCTACTTTAGATTCCTTTGTGAACTCCAAATATCCTAAAGAGAACCTTGAAATTGTAGTGGTTGCCAGTGGCTCCACGGATCGGACTGTAGAGATCTGCCAAGAATATCAAGATCGTTTAAATCTTAAAATAGTGACCGATCCGCTATCGAAAAAAGGAAAACCTGCTGCATTAAATCTCGGATTGAAGAATGCATCTCATGATATCTTGTGTATTTTTGATTCAGATTTACATGTCAAGGAAGATACGCTTCAATATTTAGTACGTCCTCTTTATGATCCCGAAATCACCGCGAGTTGTGGTCCTATCGAGCTTCGTAATTGGAATGTAAATAAATTAACTAAAGCTATCGCGATTGAATATGCCTTTATGGTCGGTATGGGACTCTACTATGAGATTCGACAACGATTAGGACGTTCACTTTGGTTTCTCGGGCGAAATTATTGTATTCGACGCGATGTGATGGAAGAAGTTGGTGGTTGGAATGAAGATGCTCTCACGGAAGATTTACATCTATCCGTTCAACTGAGTATGTTAAACAAAAAGATTGCTCATGCTCCCCATGCAGTTACAAATGAACTTGCACCAACCACTTGGAAAACTTATAAACATCAAAGACGAAGATGGGTTGGTGGTTATAAACAAGGTTTAAATGCTGCTATGGAACTTGATAAACGATCCGTCATTCTCCGTAATTTTGGAATGCTACATTTTGGACATATCAATAATTTCGCGCTTGTTGCGATTATTCCCGCGTTAATTTTTGGACTAGTTGTGAACGATTACTACTTAATGCTAATCTGCATAACGGAATTCATTTTTACCTTTGGGATGGCTGTAATTAGCATTAAAAAATACGGTAATCGACGTTATCGGCTCTTATTATATTATCCTGTCTTCTTCGTTACTAATTTCTATATGTTCGCAGTTCAACTAACTAACATACCGACTGATGAATGGGTAAAAACTGAAAAGGTTTAAGGCTGGTGATTAAAAAAAGGATGGAATTATTATGGGAAAATTAAGATATCTAATTTACGGCACTATTATAGTGGGCATTTTTCTATTAATTCACTTATTTTTTCCTCGTGAATGGTCTTCATGGCTATTAAAAACAGATGAGCTATTTCAAGGTACTCGCTTACAATTCCTTGGTCTTTTTATTTTTGGCGGGTTTTTGTTTTTCATTTACCCTCTTCTCTTTGGAATTAATTTTCTAGCTTCTTTCGGCAAACTTAATTATCCTCCAGGCTCCGAAAATTTTACTCCACCGATTTCGGTAATTATCGCAGCAATAAACGAAGAAAAAATTATTGGAAACACATTAAATTCATTTGTTAACTCGACATATCCGAAAGATCATTTAGAGCTTATCATAATAACTAGTGGTTCTACTGACCGGACTACTGAAGTATGTCAGGAATATCAAAATAAATTAAATATTAAGATTTTAACAGATCCTCTCCCTAAAGGAAAACCAGCAGCTCTTAATCATGGATTAAAACATGCCACACATGATATTATTTGTGTATATGATGCCGACACACAATTGTATGATAATTCTCTCCAAAATCTAGTACGACACTTATCGGATCCGACCATCGATGCGGTTAGTGCCCCTGTAGTGGTTCGTAATTGGAATGAAAATAAATTAACAAAAGGAATTGCATTAGAATATACCTATTTATCAGGAACTGGATTATATCATGAAATTCGGTCCCGGCTCGGTCGCAATCTTTGGCTAATGGGGCGCAATTATGCAATTCGTAAAAAAATACTGGAAGAATTTGGTGGATGGAATGAGAATGCGCTGACAGAGGATCTTCACCTTTCCGCCCAATTATCTGCCGCTAAGAAGAAAATAAGATTTGCCCCTGATGCAAAGATAAATGAGAGAGCTCCCAAGACCTTTAAATCTTTTATAAATCAGCGAAAACGTTGGGTGGGTGGCTATAGTCAAAGCTTGTCTGAAGCTATGGAATTAGATAAGAGAACAGTTATTTTACGAAATTTGGCTATGATGCATTTTGGGCATACCCTTGATCTATCCTTTATGGCCTTAATTCCAGCAATTATTTTTGGTCTAATTGGTGATTATTATATTATGCTTCTCTGTATTGCTACTTTCATATTTGGATTCGGTACCTATATCAATGCAGTCCGTAAATATGGTGAGGGTCGATATCGACTACTTCTATTCTTCCCAATAACAATTTTCATCGATTGGACTATGTTTAGCCTACAATTCAAGAGTTATGAAGAGCTCGAATGGGAAAAAACCATCATAGATTAATTTTAATTTTTTCTATTTTTCAATATTCTACTTTTGAAAGTAGATGAACATTTCCAATTTTCACTCGAGATAAGCCTTCTTCTCTTGCTGCTTGCAGACATCGTTCCGCATGAGCTTTACTTGTGGTAGGAAGGTCATCCATTATAAAATGCGGATAAAATCCTAGAAGGGAATAAGGAATTGTGGGATCAATGTCTGCAATAAACCTCGCGATATGGCGCACTTCATCTTCATCAACATACCCTGGCACTAAAAGAGTGGTACCAAACAGAAGTGGCACCTCAGGGCGTTCCTCTAAATATGGTTGAATATTTTTAAAATTTTCAAGGGTTTGCTGGTTAGTAACTCCACAAAGAGCTTGGTTTAATGGTTCATGAAATGCTTTCAAATCAATTTTTATTGTTCCCCCGCTCTTTAAAGCAAAATTAACTGCTTTTTCTAATAATGGCCAATTCATACTCCCATTTGTTTCCCAACAAACTCGAAGGATTCGTTTCTCACGCTTTGCTAATTCAGCGGCTATTTTTGAAACTGCAAGTGAATGGAGCATTTGGGGACCTGGATCTCCTCCAAAAAAACAAATACAACTCACACGTTTATGTGCTTTACTTACCAATTCCGCCGCAGAAATAATCGGTTCTAATCTTTCGGGCATATAACGATATTGTGAATTTTGACAAAATAAACAATTAAATCCACATGCTCCGTAAAAAACTGCAAGATTCGCATAACCATGTTCAGGTCCATCTTTATAAGCATATTTTGGGTAGCCATATCCATATGCTGGACAAATGAACGCGCAACAATTCGTTGGTAGAGGATCGTAATACCAATCTAATAGCCCTCTTTCAGAGGTTCCTGCCCTCCTTACTAATCTATTATTTTTATTAACCACTAAGCCGCAATATCCAATTTCATTCTCGCCTAGCCTGCAGTCATTCACACATAAGCCGCATTTCAATCCTTTAGGTGATTTAGGAGGCATAGCTGGAAGGTTATAAGGCTTTCTGCTTGCAACATGAACTTGCATAATGAGTTCCAAAGCTTCCTTGGACCGAGACAGGATACATTCCCTACAAACTCCCAAATTTTTTGAGACTAATAATTTATTGCTACCACAAAGTTTACAATAAGGACGCTCTACTTTCCCTCCGAAAACCCCCCTAAACATATCTGTCCTCTCTAACTAGACCTAAAAGATGAAAAATATATTTAAAAAAGAGATAAATTCTCTTATCCGTTAGGATTTCCCTTCTTCATCCTTTTTTTCTGTTTTTTTAGGTTTTTTAGGCTTTGGAACTTTGCTGATATACGCTTGGATTTCTTCATTGGTTAATCGCGTAAATTCTTTTGTATCTGCTCGCGCTATTGCGATTTCCATATTCGTTGGCTCGAATTTTTCGGCTTCTAGGACGCCTTCTAATGCTTGTAGAGCAAGAATAATAGATTCCTCTAATGTAAGATTCGGTTTATATTCTTTCTCAAAAAATTCTTGTACTTTTGTGGAACCTGCACCAATAGATTGTGCTTTAAAAGACCAATATGCCCCACTAGGTGCTGACATGATTAGTTGAGGTCCATCCGAATCTATTCCTGCCACTAATAAGGAAACCCCAAACGGACGCCCTCCTGCATGTTGGGTATAAACTTGTTTAAGGTCACAAATTTTTCTAACCAACTGATATATCGAAATTGGCTCATCATATGTAAGTCTGTTTATTTGTGCTTGTACGCGGGCATGATCTATAAGCACTCGTGCATCTGCAGTCAAACCTGCAATTGCCGCTCCCACATGCTTATCGATACAAAAAATCTTATCAATTGAAGTAGGGTCCTGAAGTGGATAAATTCGTTTTTCAACAACTAAAACTACCCCCTCTGGTGATTTCACTCCAATTGCAGTTGAACCATGTCTAATTGCTTCAATTGCATACTCAACTTGGAATATACGTCCTTCTGGGCTAAAAGACGTGATTGAAAGATCATATCCTTGCTCTCTATTCATAATTTCCACCTATCTTGCTTAAACTCTTTGTTATATGCCTAAAAATGCTCTTTTAGACTGCTCTTTCATTTAAAATCTTTAATTTACTTAAAGGTATTAATTCTTTAATTCACTTAAACTCATTTAAATTAATAAAAATACTTTTTCGTCCGAGTCTTTAAAATTTAATTTTT
>SUPS01000112.1 GCA_005191415.1 Candidatus Helarchaeota ASGARD archaeon Hel_GB_A | reverse complement strand
CCTTAATCAGGTCAAATTTTTTTGACCTTATAATTTTCTTTAATAAAGAATCCAATAAAAATATTACTGAATAAAATGAAGATGATTTAATAGATTTCACTTTAAAATAAAAGGTTTTTCAGCTTATGACCTATGATTATCGAATTACAATTTATGGAGCATATGATCCAGACATAGTTATAAGAAGACTAAGAATTGTACGAGATTATTTAAGAAAAAATGGTTATCCAAATACAATTTTAGTTCAAGATTATCCAGATAAGTTACTTCCTCCAGAAATTCAAGCATTGAGGAATACTAGTATTTTAAGATTCAATTTTAGAAAATCCATACAGCTGACTACATTTAGTTGAGATTTCTGATTTAAACATTTTCATTTTTACATTCATGGATACCACTCAAACTGGTATTTCTGATGAATTAAATCATGCTCTTACTAAAAATTTGTACAATTTTTTAATATATACCGAATATCACTTAATAACAGGAAAACGGGCATTTTCATCTGTGAGCAACGGAAAACTAGAAGATATAGGGCTTGAATTAGAAAAATACATTATTCCATTTCCTCAGAATAATGATGAAAAACTTTGTACTTATGTTTATCAAGGTGTTCTTGATTTTCAAATTAAAAATTGGGAGTAAAATTTAAAATAAACACATAATAATATTTGAAATCATATAAATTGGGAGGAAAATTAACGAATTGATTTTATAATGGAATAAATTTCGGTTAATTTATTAATTGATATATCGGGCTCAATATAATAATCAGGAAAAAAGTAGGATCTATTCCGTTTCACGTGAATAGCCAAACGCAATCCAGCCGTTTTAGCCCCTTGAATATCATCATAGAGGGTATCTCCAATGAAGATGGTTTCTGATTTTCGGACATTCACCTTTTCTAAGGCATATTCAAAGATTCGGGGAGATGGTTTTCGAATACCTAAATCCGAAGACATTACTATACAGTCAAAGAATTGGGATATGCCGAAAAAATCCATATCTTCTCTGGCTAAATCACCATCTGAAATATTGGAAATGCATATAAGCGTGTAGCTTTTCTTCAAGGTGGAAAGGAGTTCTTTAACATCAGGATAGAGAGAAATTTGGCTCCGCCATTTTTGGTGGCTTACCTGTATAATTTGATTAATAATTTCATCAGAAAATTCAAGGTTTAATGATTCAAGAATTTCTTCCCACCAGATTTTAGATTTTAATTCTATATGGTTTTCTTCTCGATATCTTCGCCATTTCCAGTAAATTTTTTTTCGTATTTCTAAGAAATTTTCAAACAAACCTGAATAACCTAGTTTTTGGATTATTAAATAAACAGGATTCATTATTTCAGTTATGTTATAAGTATCTGTGTCAATTAAAGTGGAATATAAGTCAAATCCGACACATTTTATTTTAGTCGTGAGTCTAACCGCCATTTACATAATTTTTTATGATCACGTCGATTTGATTAGATTTAAAATTGTTAAATGTTTATGAAAATAGATTAAACTAATGACCTAAAAATTGTTATGAAGAAATATTATAACAACGCATTGCATATTGCAATCGCTACTAAACACGAAATGGATGCATTAGTTAGTTGGAATCTAACTCATATTGTTAAATTGCGCACGAAAATGAAAATAAAAGAAATTAATCACAAACTTAAATTAAAAGAGATAATTATATGTACTCCGGAGGAAATCATTTAATGAACGAAGAACAATCTTTAAGAGAAATTCATGAAATTAGAGAAAAATTGTTTTTAATGAAGAAAAAAGAAAAGAGAAATCAATTATTAGAAATAAGGAAAAAGTATAAGGAATTATTTATTTAATTATTTTCAATATATTTTGTTTCTGTCACTGGAATATTTTCAAATATCACAAAACGACCTAATTCTTAGATAATTAAATATTAAGAATTCATTATTCTATGTTAAATTTAAATACGTAAGAAATTAAATATTTTCAAACATAGGTTTGAGGAATGCAAAATGCTCGGAATGAATGGGAAAATTGCACGTATAAATCTGACAGATGAAACAATCAAGATTGAGGATATAGAAGAAGAAATCATCAGGAAATATCTAGGTGGTCTTGGAATAGCTATGCGGATTCTGTATGATGAGGTTCCTCCAGAGGTAGAACCGCTCTCACCTGAAAATAAATTAATTTTTATGATTGGACCACTCACTAGTTTGATTGGATCTACAACCCGATATGTCGTAGTGGCAAAAAGTCCGTTATCTGGCATTTTAGGGGAAAGCTACAGTGGTGGTTTTTGGGCATATGAATTGAGAAAAGCAGGGTTGGATGGAGTGATAGTGGAGGGGAAAGCGGCAAAACCTGTCTACATATGGATTGATGATGGGAAAATAGAGATAAAAGATGCGACCAATATTTGGAAATTAGATGCTATCGAAGCTCAGGCTAAAATTCAGGAAGAGTTAGGGGATAAAAAAATCCGCGTAGCATGCATTGGTTTGGCAGGAGTTAATCTCGTCAAGTATGCCTGTATAATGAATGAACGCGATGCCGCAGGACGATGTGGATTAGGAGCAGTAATGGGATCTAAAAATTTAAAGGCGATTGCAGTCCGTGGTAACAAGGATATAAAAGAATTAATTGAAAATGTTGAAGAATACAAGCAATTAGCCCAAAAAGCAATGAAAAAGATCTCAGGTAATTTATTTGCAACGACAGCCCTTACGCCGGGAGGGACTAATGGCAATTTTGAGCTTTTAAATGTGACAGGTGATGTCCCGCATGGCTATTGGAAAGTTGGAAGTTGGAAGGGCGATAAAAATTTCAAAGTACGTAAATGGAAAAAGTTAATCGCTGAACATGAATCTTGTTATTTGTGTCCCGTAAATTGTAAGAAAGTCTGTGAATTGAAAGATGAAGAGGGAAATGTTCTTTATCATGGACCTGGACCAGAGTATGAGACAGTCTCTGGTTTCGGAACGCTGCTCTTGAATGATGATTTTCCAAGCATCCTTGAGGCAAATGAATTATGTAACAGATATGGATTAGATACTATTTCCTGTAGCGAGACGGTAGGGTTTGCGATGGAATGCTGGGAACACGGAATTATAAAAGAGAGTGATACAGAAGGGCTTATACTTGAGTGGGGAAACAAAGACGCAATTCTTAAATTGATTGAAAAAATTGCACTTCGGCAAGGAATAGGAGATATTCTCGCTGAGGGAGTCGCACAGGCAGCGAAGAAATTTGGGAAAAATGCTGAAGAATTTGCCGTTACTGTTAAGGGGGTTGAAATGCCGCATCACGATCCGCGGGCATTTTTCTCGATGGGATTAACTTATGCGACAGGTACTCATGGTGCCAATCATTGTGAGGGGTTAGCCCTTACTTTATCGACCCTCCCGCGTCCGGATTTAGGGATTAATTCGCCTATACCAAAAGATTCTAATGACCCAGAACTTAACGCTAAGGGCGTAAAAGCGATCCAAGACGTTGTGGCTGCGAAGAATTCGTTGATAATATGTGTTTTGGTAGAAGACGCAATTCCACATAAGCTTTTATTGAAGATAATAAAGGCAATTATGGGACTTGATTTAACATGGGACGAGTTCCTTACTATTGGAGAAAGAATTTTCAATTTAAAACGCGTCTTTGATACGCGTTGCGGTATCTCAAAGAAAGATGATGTATTACCCAAACGAATTACGAAAGAGCCGCTTCCTGATGGAGGAGCTGCTGGGAAACTTCCCGATGTCGAAAATATGTTACCCGCTTACTACAAACTCCGCGGCTGGTCAGCGGAGGGGATCCCGACCGATGAAACACTTAGACGATTAGATTTAAACGTTGATTAAATAATTTATTGTTAATACTTTCTTTTTTCTGTTTTTTAGGACAATTAGTTTTTTTCTGAGCTCATCAGTATTGGTTTTAAGAACTGTCCGGTATAGGAATGTTCAACTTTAATAATTTCTTCGGGCGTTCCTTCCGCTACAATTTTTCCTCCCTCATCGCCTCCTTCTGGGCCTAAGTCAATAATCCAGTCAGCCGTCTTGATAACATCAAGATTGTGTTCAATTACAACCACAGTGTTTCCTTTCGCGACTAAACGATTTAAAACATCGAGGAGTTTATTAATATCATCGAAATGTAAGCCAGTAGTGGGTTCATCAAGGATATAGAATGTTCGTCCAGTGGCAACTTTACTTAATTCTTTGGCTAATTTTACCCGTTGTGCCTCACCACCTGATAGTGTCGGTGCAGATTGTCCAAGCTGTAAATACCCTAATCCAACATCATAGAGGGTTTGTAATTTCCGTTTAATTTTTGGAATATTCTCGAAAAAAGTAAGAGCCTCTTCAACAGTCATCTCCAATACTTCGGCAATATTTTTGCCATTGTATTTTATTTCCAAAGTTTCACGATTATAGCGCTTTCCTTTGCATACTTCACAGGGTATTAAAGCAGGTGGAAGAAAATACATATCGATGCGAATCATACCCTGCCCCTCACAAAATTCGCATCGACCTCCCTTCACATTAAAGCTAAATCGACCTGGTTTATAACCCCGTAATCGGCTTTCTTTAGTTTTAGCGAATAATTCGCGGATATCAGTAAAGACACCAGTATAAGTAGCGGGATTAGAGCGAGGAGTTCGCCCAATAGGTGATTGATCGATTACAATTGCCTTATCTAAGTGTTCTAAGCCTTCTATTCTATCGAAATCTCCTACTTTTTGAGTGAATGCGCGATTTAAATCGCGAGTTAGGGCTTTACTTAGTATATCTGTAATAAGGCTACTCTTACCTGCGCCACTTACGCCCGTTATGCAGGTAAAAACACCTAAGGGAATTTTTACATCAATATTTTTCAGATTATTTTGTCTAGCACCTCGAATTATCAGATACTGTCCATTATGAGGACGGCGAGTTTTAGGAAGAGGTATTTTTTTCTTACCAGTCAAATATTGACCCGTAAGTGAGTTTGGCGATTCTAGGATATTTTCAAGTGGACCCTGTGCGACGACTTGTCCACCATGGATCCCCGCGCCAGGTCCAAGATCTATGATAAAGTCGGCCGCACGAATAGTTGCTTCGTCGTGTTCAACTACAATAACGGTATTGCCTAAATCACGCAACTTTTTTAAGGTTTCAATAAGGCGAAAATTATCTCTTTGATGAAGTCCAATTGTCGGCTCATCTAGAATATATAAAACTCCGACAAGATTCGTTCCAATCTGGGTTGCCAAATGGATTCGCTGTGCTTCTCCAGCACTTAAGGTTTCTGCCTTCCGATCTAAGGTAATATAATTGAGTCCTACATTTAGTAGAAATTCTAGACGGGCATTTATTTCTTTAATAATCTCTTTGGCGATGAGCAATTCCGTTTCGGTTAATTTTTCAGGTAGTGTCTTAAAAAAGTCATAAACCTCAGAAATAGATTTCTTTGTAAGGTCTGCAATATTGATCCCCGCGATAGTAACAGCGAGCACTTCCGGTTTTAATCGATCACCATTACATGCAGGGCATTTCTTAGTCGACATAAATTTTGCAATCTCCCGCCTTATGTGTTCACTTTTCGTTTCTACATATCGGCGTTCCAAATTTGCAGCAATGCCTTCGTATTTACGCTCAAATTTATAATATGTATTTTTTTTATTCCCCAGTTCAAAGCGAATTTTTTCATCAGTTCCCCAAAGAATGATATTTTGGATTTTTTCATTGTATGTCTGAAAAGGAACATCTAGACGGAAGCCATAATGCTTTGCAACAGATTCAAGCATGGAATAATAATAACCATCCCCGAGTAATTTAATCGCCCCTTCCTCAATGGAAAGTGATTTATCAGGTATAAGTAGATCTGGGTCAATTTCGGTTCTTGTACCTAGACCATCACATGCTTCACATGCACCAAACGGACTATTAAAAGAAAAGATACGTGGAGATAATTCCGGTAGGCTCACACCACAGTCTATACAGGCGAGATTCTCATTGAATATATATTCTTTATTGTCATCTACGCTAGATACAATCACGACTCCCCCACTCAATTCCAAAGCCGTTTGAATTGAATCCGCTAGGCGCTTTCTAATATCGACCTTCATCTTAAGACGATCAACAATCACATCAATATCATGTTTCACATGCTTTTTCAGCGGAATAGGATCTTCTAGGGAAGTGGTTTCTCCATCAATACGCGCTCTTATGAAGCCTTCTTTTTTAAGAGTTTGGAATAATTTCTTATGTTCGCCTTTTTTACCTCGTACAATGGGAGCCAAAATTTGAATGCGAGACATTTCAGGAAACAGTTTGATAGTTTGATCGACAATCTGATCTAAAGTTTGTTTCGAAATTTCTTTTCCACATTTTGGACAATGGGGATGTCCTATGCGCCCATATAAAAGCCGAAAGTAATCGTAAATTTCCGTGATAGTCGCCACTGTAGATCTCGGATTATGAGAGAGAGGACGCTGTTCTATGGAGATAGCGGGGGAAAGACCTTCAATAAATTCTACTTTAGGTTTCTGCATTTGTCCTAGAAATTGGCGCGCATAAGCAGAAAGGGATTCAATATACCTGCGTTGACCTTCAGCATAAATAGTGTCAAATGCCAAGGAGGATTTTCCCGAGCCAGAAATGCCGGTAATCACCACTAGTTTATTTCGCGGGATTTCTACGTCTATATTTTTTAAATTGTGTTCTTGAGCGCCTTTGATTATGATTTTATCTTTCATTTTAGAGTACCTTTATCGTGTGAGTAGTAAAAATAAAATTAGTTAGATACTTTTGTTGCATAAAGCCACTTTCCTTGAAGCCATATATCATGGGACCAAAAATTTTAAAAAGTCTTTGGAAATTCTTGGATTTTTATTTATTGTATCTCGTTAATTTGAAACACATGGTTAAGACTTTAATTTTTCTAGAATTTCGAATGTTAATTAATTTAAAAAAATTTGAATCCCTTCAACTTATTCTGATACCTAAAATTTTCTAGTCTTTTTTTGTACAATTTCAGTCTTCTAAATATGTTATATGATGATACCTCATGGAGGTTAATAAAGATGAGTCTGAAAAAGTGTAAAGAATGTCCCTATTATAAGCGATTAGCAAATATTGGGCAAGTAACCTTGCATCATTATTGCGAATATTATAAATCACCCTATTCATTACTTCGATATCAGGGGAAAACAAAAAATTGTCCCCCATCTTTTAGTGAACCAAAGAAAAAATCTGATGTGATATTGGTAGTGACTGCAAAGTGAGAGGTACCGCCTCTTTGCTTTTTTTTGAAATTCCCCTCCTCCTCCCCTACAATTTCTAACCACATGAGGCGGTACCCACTATCTTATTATGCATTTTTTAGGTATAAATATTTTTAGGACCTATAAGCTCTTTAGGTTTTTTATCATCTTTTCTATTCGATTCTTTTTTTCCCGTTAGTTGCTCTTGAAATTCTTTATCAAGCCTTACTTTTTCTTTTAGAACATTGTTGCCAATATAAATATCCTTTTTTGCCAAGAGAGCCAGAACTACTGCATCACTTGGAACTACATTCGGAATTCGTTGCCCATTTGTAAGATAGATAGAGGCATAGAAGGTGTAACCTTGCCGCCCTATAGCTTTAAGTTCATCAATAATGATTTCATCAATGGATTCTGCTAAAACCTTTTTTAACTTAATATTTAAGAGATTATTTTGGATGAATAATTCCCTGAAATAGATACGAAAATCCGTTCTAATGCTATGATAAATAACTCGTTCAAGATCAGTAAGTTTTGTTTTTAATACTTGTTTTAGGAAAAAATATGTAGGAGGAGTAACTCCCATTGTTAAACTAGTCCCATCCTCGTTTTCCTCCAAAATATATTCCACAAGAGTGGAATATTGGAATCGTTTTTCGCCTGGCCCGGGACGACCTCGAACAATCTTGAGTTTAATGTCTAAAACCTTAATTTTGTTCATTTTATTGATACCTATTGTTATAATCAATAATTAAAATTTTAAGAAGTTGGTCTTGAAGTATTCCAAAACAAATCATAGATTAGGTTGTTTTATGTTTTAAATTTTTAGCTTAGGAATATGAATCTAAAAATTTAGGTTAATAATTTACGGAGTTCCTTGATTTTATCCCGGAGGAGGGCGGCTTTTTCAAACTCCAAAACTTTTGCAGCTTCATACATACTTTTTTCTAATGATTCAATGTATGCAGGAAGCTCATCTTTGGGGATTTTATCGGGCTGTATTTTGAAGGGTTTTTGTGGAATTGTCTCGATTATATCGCGAATTGGTTTTATTATTTGTGTTGGTGTGATATTATGAGCTTTGTTATAGGTGATTTGTTTCTTTCGACGGCGATTCGTTTCTTCAATAGCTCTTTTCATAGAATCAGTTATCTTATCCGCATAAAGTATTACCTTACCTCGAATATTCCGTGATGCCCTACCAAATGTTTGAATAAGCGCGATATCTGAGCGGAGATAACCCTCTTTATCGGCATCTAGGATAGCGACAAGTGAAACTTCTGGTAGGTCTAATCCTTCTCGTAGAAGGTTAATACCAACGAGTACATCGAATCCACCTGATTTAGAACCATAGCGGAGGTCTCTAATTAGCAGAGTACGTTCGATTGTATCAATTTCAGAATGAAGATATTGGGCATGAATACCTCTTTCTACTAGAAATTCAGTTAAATCTTCTGCCATTCGTTTTGTTAAGGTGGTGACTAAAACGCGGTCGTTTAGCTTAATTCTATTTTGAATTTCTTGAATGAGGTCTTCCACCTGATTTTGAACAGGACGCACTTCAATTTCTGGATCCACGATTCCAGTAGGGCGTATCAGTTGTTCTGCGACATTTTCTGCCTTTTCTTGTTCATAAGGGCCAGGGGTCGCAGATGTAAAAATAACTTGATTAATACGGGCTTCAAATTCTTCAAATTTAAGAGGGCGATTGTCATGCGCCGTTGGTAATCGAAATCCATAATCAACAAGATTTTTCTTTCGCGAATAGTTTCCCCAATACATACCCCGCATCTGGGGAATTGTAACATGGCTTTCGTCGATAATTATTAAGAAATCTTTCGGAAAGTAATCGATCAATGTATATGGAGGGGCTCCAGGTTCTTGTTTCGTTAAATAAACAGTGTAGTTCTCGATTCCAGGGCACCAACCACTAGTTCGTAATAATTCTAGATCATATTTAGTTCGAGCTCGTAACCTTTGGGCTTCTATATATTTGCCTTGCGATTCAAATTCCTGGAGTCTTGTTTCCAAGTCTTTTTCTATGAGAGGAATCGCCATTTCAATTTGTTCTTCGGTTGAAAGAAATTCAACAGGAGGAAAAAATTGAATTTGCTGGTGTTCACGGATTTTAGTGCCAGATACTGGGTGAATTTCTAAGATCTTTTCGATTTCATCTCCGAACATTTCAATGCGATATGCGGTATCCCCAGACGCAGGGTAGACATCAACTGTATCACCTCTCACGCGGAAAGTTCCATTTGAAAAGTCTGTATCATTCCGTCGATATTGGATAGTTACTAAATTTTGTAAGATTGTATCCCGATCAATTATTTGGCCCACTTCGAGCGTTGGAATGAGACTTATAAGAGTTTCTGGGTCAGCCAGCCCGTAGATACAGGAAACACTTGCTATTACAATGACATCACGTCGTGTTAGAAGAGATTGAATGGTAGAGAGCCGCAGTTTTGCGATTTCGAGGTTAATAGAAGTTTCTTTATCAACGTAAAGATCTTTAGATGGGACATACGCTTCTGGCTGGTAGTAATCATAATAACTCACAAAATATTCGACTGCATTCTTTGGAAAAAACTCCTTATATTCCCGATAGAGTTGGGCTGCAAGTGTTTTATTATGTGAAATAATTAAGGTCGGTTTTTGAATTGCCTCTATGACATTAGCCATTGTAAAGGTTTTTCCTGTGCCTGTTGCGCCCAGCAGAGTTTGGTATTTTAAGCCATCTTTTAATCCTCTCACTAATGAATTAATAGCTTCTGGCTGATCTCCTGTAGGTCGGTAGGAAGATACTAATTCGAACCTAGGCATTAAATACGTCCTTCAAAAATTTCATGGGAAATTATTATAACGAGCTTCATATTTCTTAATAGCAACAAATAATTTCAATGATCCGAAGTGGACAAGGAGTTCTATCGATGAAATGTAAAAACTATAAAATTCTAATAATTCTATTTGTTTTCGCATATTTAGTGAGCTTTAATTTTATATCATCCACTTTTGCCACAGATGTAGATTATAATGTACCCTATAGCGAGGGTGCTGGTCCTATTATTGATGGGAATATTTCAACAGCAGAATGGGCTTCAGCTTCGAAATACGCTTTGAGTTTTCAGTTCAATGATACTGGAAATCCTTCTATTAAATTTGATTTATATTTATTGCATAATGGCTCAGCTCTTTTCATCGGAATTAATATGACTTTAGCAGATAATCAATCAGATATCGCTGATGCCATCTATATCTATTTTGATGAAGAGCATGATGATGCCCTCGCAGGAAATTCTACACATCCAAAAGAAGCGGGCTTAAAACTTACACGTGATGGAAATTTTACAGATTTAAGCTATGATGGATCTATGTGGATTAACGACGAAGATATTGAAAATTTAACAAAAGGTCCAAGTAATGGAGTGACAAATGGAATAACAGAATGGGAGTTCATAGTAATTTCATCCTATGATCCTATAAATAAGATTTCTAAAAATTCTTCGGACTTTGATGTAAATTTACCCTCAAATGTTCTTGAAGCTGCAGTAACAATTGGTTTTGACATTGAATATTATGATGCAGATATTCAACAATACGATTCTTTTACTACAACCCTTAATAAGACGGTAAACTCCACGCCATCCCTTTGGGATAATTTAGTATTTGCACAAGTTCCCTGGTCAACTCCAAATACTTCAGCCATTTGGGGATTTATTATTATTGCAATGATTGTTCCAGCAGGACTCATTGTCTATATGATATTATGGTTGAAAAGAAAAGAAATGGAGTAGACCATTCTGTATGGGAAATATTTTCCGAAGAATTCTCAGAATTGGTTCATTAAATACCTTAAAATTACTCAATGAGATATTTTCGTTTCCCTTTTTTAAAAAAATTAGAGGAAAAATATTTTATTTTTCTCCACATGTATTTAGCCCTCAATTTTTTGTATTTTCAAGTACATTATTCGCAAATCACCTTTTCGTTCCCAAAGGGGCTAATGTGTTAGATTTAGGAACTGGATCTGGGATATTAGCAATCTTTGCCGCTGAAAGAGCCAATCAAGTAATCGCAACAGATATAAGTCCCTATGCTATCGAAAATGCACGAATAAATGTTAAAATAAATAAGCTTTCTCATAAAATCAAACTTCATAGAGGTTATTTATTTCGTCCAATCCATGAAAAATATGATGTAATTCTATTTAATCCCCCATATTTTCCTATTAAACCGAAAACTTATCGAGAAGCTGCCTGGTGTTGTGGTGAAAACTATGTGCTCTTAAAAAGGTTTCTTGCAAAGGTAAGAAATTATCTAACTTCTAAAGGGATTATTCAGATTTCGCTTTCCAGCTATATGGATTTAAACTATCTTAGGAAATTGTTTAAAAAAAATAAACTTCGACCGATATTAGTCGCGAGGAAGTTTCTTTTCTTTGAGATTATCTATATTTACATCCTCATTCCAGAAAAATAGAAAGGAGTTCAGAAATGACAAAACTTCTTAATGAAAAAGAAAAATTTAAATTACAAGAACGATTACAAAGTCGGTTAGATTATTATATTGCGGCGTTATTGTGGGGGCTTTTCTTTTTTAGTTTCATTTCTATTTGGGCGATTGGAATATTAGATTCTAATTATGGGGGTTTAGTGGTAGCGCTCCAAGTGGCGCCTATTTATCTTTTCTTTCCACTTTTTGCGACAGGAGGTATGTTTTCCGATCGTATTCTTACCAAGGATCTTCTAAAAGCATCTAAAGAGTTAGAACCAATTAGTCATAAAAAGGATAAATTAATTAAAATAAGGCTATGTAAAGAGGATTACATACGAATAGGGATAATCATAGTCCTTCTTTTTATCAGTTTGCCTTGGATTGCTGCGCGTTTGGGACTATTTCTCGAACCTTATGATTCGACATATATGTGTCGGCTACTTTTCTTTCAACCTGTGCATATTGGTGAGAATCATGGATGGATAGGAGTTTATATGTTATTATCGATTATCCTCATTTCTAAAACGGAAAAACTTTATATAGAATCTATTTTTAAGGAACTTTCCATTCTCCTGTTATGTTTCTTAGCTTTGTGGGGGATTGGGCTAGTAATACATGATTTTGTCAAAGAACAATTTAATTTAAGTTTTCCATTTTATGTTTGGGGTTCAGATATAAATTTTTTACAAGGATTTTTTATTCAAATTCTAATCATTCTTGTTTTAGCATTAATTATATATTATTTAGGTTGGAGAGGATATTATAGACTAAAATTTCAGGATAATTAGCCTTAAAACCCTTTAAAG
>SUPS01000111.1 GCA_005191415.1 Candidatus Helarchaeota ASGARD archaeon Hel_GB_A | reverse complement strand
ATAGAAATCTTCATTTTGGTCTACATGTGATTAATAATGATGATTGGATTTGTGCAAAAGCTATGGTTTTAGATACTGCAATGCTTGATCCTTCTGTAATCCATGAAATTTATCAAATATGCCTTGAATTGAATTTTCAATTGCCAGAAACTACTTATTCCGCCAATGAAGGCCAAATTTTTGTTGAAGCTGATATGCCTGTCGGCGTTAGTTTTGAAGATTTCAAACGTGAAATCATGTCAATAGGGAGGGGAATCGATATTCTCATAGACGCGTTATTTCCACTAGGGGTCAATTTGAAGGAAGCTACCGAATCACACGAGGAGAAAACGCCTCCAAAAGAGGAAACCAAAAAATCTAGAGCTAAAAAGAAAACAAGCAAAAAGAAAAAAGCCAAATGAATTACATAAAAAGATATATTTATCGAAGATTACAGAATTTTATAAAATTCTGTTCTCAAATCGTTCGCTAATTGTTCAAATTTAATCCATATTTTTCTTTAACTTTTGCACGTAATATCTTTCCAACAGCTGAGACAGGTAGTTTTTTTGCGAATACCACACTTTTTGGTTTTTTATAACTTGCAATTTTTCCTTTACAGAAATTAATTATGTCTTCTTGTGTAAGATCTACTTGAGGGATGACGTCTGATTTTGGTACGACAACAGCTCGGACGGCTTGCCCCCATTCTTCATCGGGTACTCCGATTACACACACTTCTGCAACTTTTGGGTGTTGAGCGATAACTTCTTCAACTTCTAAGGGGTATATTTTCTCTGCCCCGCTAATGATACATTCTTTTACCCGATCTACGATATATAATTCGCCATTTTTCCAGTATCCGAGATCGCCTCCATGGAACCAACCATTTTCATCGATAACAGCTTTAGTTTTTTCAGGATCTTTATAATATTCTTTCATTACGGTTATACTTCGATAAATTAATTCACCGACTTCGCCTTCAGGAACTTCTTCGCCAGTTTCAGGATTTATAACTTTTACTTCGATCCCTTCAATAGGACGTCCAATTGATCGTTCTAATACATGTTCAGGATCGCCATCCAACTTTAAAGATACAATAGGAGACATCTCAGTTTGTCCAAATCCATCCATAATTAATGCATTTTTAAAAGTCTGTAGAAGCAGTCGCTTATATTTTTTCTTAAACAGAGAGCCTCCTGATATTGCAATTTTTACGGTACTTAAATCATATTTTTGGAGGTCTGGATATTCGAGTAAGCGTTTCCATTGCAAGGGGACCATCATTACAACTTTAATATTTCTCTGTTCGATAATTTCTAAAATCTCACGAGGATCAAATTTTTTTGAAACTGGAAAAACAAGAGGTTTTCCATAAAGAATCCATGTCACAATACCAGTAATATAAGCAGCAGAATGAAAGAAAGGTGGGAGAATCAGAGTAGGTACGATTTCATCATCCTTACTTTTCATTATTCCTCTTATCATAGCTCTCCTTAATTTTTTCTCGCCCTCGATTTTAATACCACCGAAGAGATAACGTTTTAAAATGGAGGGGAGCATCATTAATTTTCCTAATTTACTATATTTCATCGGTAATTTACTTGCTCCATGTCGGATTTGTTCTCCAATTTTATAGTAAAGTTTTAAATCGGGCATAATCGCGTTATTTTCCCCGCAAAATAATTTTGCTTTTTCAAATCCTTCTTTCCATTTTCGGTGCGTTATGGTTATAGGAGGTAAATGAACTCCTTTGGTCGTTTCTGTAATCAAAACAACGGTCTTCCCCCGAAATTCATGGTCAAAATCCAAGTTTATGATAGCCGTGCCTAATCCCATTGCATCAATAACATCTTGCATCTTTCGTTGGAATTCATTTTTCGCATATGACTCTTCAAAAAATTCCTTAATTGGAGGGAGAAGTGAGGCTAAAAATACGGAAGTCATTTCCAGGTTACTAATAAAATTATTATATGTTAGGACAACGCCCTTAGGTCTCCCGGTAGTTCCACCTGTAAAACAAATTAGTGCAACATCATCTTCACTAAACTTACCTTTTACTTTGACATTTTTACGTTTTGAATTCTTTATTAATTCTTCATAATCAACCCAATCATCTGGGACTTTAGCCCCTCTACAGATAAATACCTTGATTTTTGACAGTGTAGAACGAATTTTTTCTATTTCATCTCTTACAGCTTCATCTATAATTAAAGCAACAGCATCACAATTATTAATAGTATAAAGATACTCTGAATGTGAGTACATGTAATTTAAAGGGACAGGAACTCCGCCAAATGCTTGAATCGCAAGATGTGTTTCCACAAATTGCGGACTATTCCAAAAGACAAATGCTACTTTATCATATTTTTTAATACCAAAGCTTTTTAAGCCATTTGCTAATCGATTGACGCGTTTATGTAGTTGTTTCCACGTAATTTCCTCATCACCATACACTAAAGCAACTCGATCTCTGGGATAGTGGCGTGCTTTAATATCCAGATAATTTTTAAACGGCGATTTTCCCATACGCATTCCCTCAAAAATTTATTGGATTTCGTATCTTATTTTTTTCAACCTTTCGTATTTATATATAACCTAAACCATAAGAAAAATCATCAATTAAAAACAATATAGCTAAAGATATGCAATTAAAAAGAAAAATTTACCTCGTTGTTGCATTGAGTCTCTTTTCTTTATGTCCAGTTTCAACAGTTCCAGTCACAGCATTTAGCGCCGATTCTTATTCTCAGAATGCAGGAAATGTCTTCATTTGGGAAATAACCACCTCAAAACCTTTGCCATCTTTAGGTCATATGGTTATGTCAGAAGAATGGAGTGTATGGGACCAAATGAAGTTGGAAATCACTGTGACGAATAAAACTCTAATTAGTTCTAAGTTATATGATATTATATGGGGATCTACGTATAGACCTCTTATAACAATTTACAAACTAATCAAACATGGGAACTTATAATCCCAGGTCCAAATAGGTATGATGGAACTGCAACAGCGTGGAATGGTTCTTCAACAAGATATGCTAACGTAGCTAAAATGGTATTCAAAATTAATATAGATGGCGTGATAGAGTTTCAAGAGGTCTATAATGGAACAGATTCTGGCTGGGCTTTGGTCTTTAAAATGGAGTTACAATATAGCACTCCACCAATCCCTGGATTTCTTATCTTTCCAGCAATTTCTATTTTAAGTATTGTTATAACTATTTCCTTTTTAAAAAAAGACAGAAACTAGCATTACCGATTTAATTATCCAATCATTTCCTCTTTTTTTGAAACTTTATATATCGGCTTAAATTATAGCTTTAAAAAGCGTTTTAAAAAGCAACGTAAAAAAACTTGGATGAATAAAATGATGTAATTAGATGGTGAGTAAAACAATGCAATTAGGACTTTTTGGTAAGAATCTGGCAATAAATTCCAAAATAACAGATCTACTTTTAAGCTATGGTTTTAATGTTACGCATTTTAAGCGAGAAGGCAATGGAATAACGGAGCTTTATTTTGATATAAGCCAATGGAACATGTTCATTGATCTTTTAGACCAAACATGGGAAACCTATTTGATAAATGATTTAATTCCTCTTCTTAAAAAGTATAGAATTTTATTGCGGTTTGTTAATGAGCAAGAAATAAGATCCTTACCGATCTATCGGGATTTCAGGGATGAGAGTACCAACCTTCACCTACAATTTATCTTAGAAACAGGTTGCGTGTATAATCGAGGGTCTACCGCCAAATACAAATTTGAAATAAAAAATCTCTCAAAAAAATCCATTGAATTTAAACAATTGTATTCCACGATCTCAGCAATTCAAATTGAAGACGTTTCAGGAACGGAGCTCTTTTATTATATTGGTAATGAACTTGATGTGGCTAAAGATATAGTCCTTAAACCTAAGGATGTACTTGTGGAAGAACAAGAATTCCAAATAGATTTGCCAGTGGGAAAATATTCGTTAATTCCCAAAAGTAGTACTTTCAAATTTGGTAAAGCCGTTAGCTACTATATAATGTCTCCTATTGAACTTCTAATAAAATAATTCTTATGTTTTTCTTATTTTTAATTTTGATAGCGAAAAATTACTTATAGGGTAAGGACTTTGGGAATTTGCCAGGAGATTAGAGAATACTTTTTTAAAAAGGTTCGAAAATAATTTTTTAAAGGCGAAAATCCATTCGTTATATATGACAAATCTGAAAGAAGTTATTAGTAAAATTTATTCTCCTTTAATTCTATTAACAATATTTTTCCTATTTTTCATGCAGCTAATCTCAGTTTTCGTAGAATCGATATATGCACTTTGCCTGCTGACCTTATCTTTGAACGAGAATGTTATGGCGGTGCTGTTCCTTTTTTCACCTCTAGTACTTCTCTTCTTTAAAAGAAAGATCCCAAGTAAGATGTTGGTTATTCTTGGAGAGACGATGATTGTTTGCCGAATTGTTGAACCTTTTATGGGAACTCAATTAAAAATGATTTTTTCAGGACTCGGCGTGGCATGTTTTCTAATTCTATTGCCTGCATTAATTCGGAACTCAGATATCGAAAAACAACAACAAGATAGTTTAGTCATAGGGGTAAGTTTTGCGCTGGGAACTGCGGCATCAATCTTATTTAGGACCCTCGGTTCCAGCGTTGATATTTCCATGTACGGACTTTTTCAATGGATTGGATGGTTTTTAGCAGGGATAGCTGCGATAATGGTTCTAAACTATCTCAATAGTAGCGATAATGGTTCTAATTCTTCTCCGAACTCCACAAATAAAGATGGGAATCCCGTGAATACATGGAAGATAATTGGAATTTCATTGGGCATAGTCGGCATTTTAATTTTGGTATATTTTGCCTTCAGCAGCCCAACCGTTATTTCAAGGTGGACCGAGGGAAATTACGTCCTAATTCTCAGCGTCATTGCGACTATGATTGCATTGTTCGGGATAATTGCCATATTCAAGCCGAATCTTATCACTAGATTAAAGCAATGGATGGTCATCCTTTGGAATGGGCTTTTTGTTCTAATGCTGGTCTTGACAATATCGTTCCATCAAGTCACATTCCCCTCAGAAGCAGGGGCGTATCCAATTGTAGCACCCACGACCACTTTCCTTCAACAAATCCCTCTCATTCTGATGTTAATTCTATCTCCAATAGTTTTCGTTGATTTTACTCTTTTGATACGAGAATTAATTAATCGAGCCCCTACTTTACGAACTATTGGAGGTGGATTTTCAGTCGCATCAATCTTTTTCTTGCTAATGATATTCGCCAACATCTTTACTACTACCTACGACTATATCCCAGAAGTCGGTCCTTTTTTCAGAAATATGTTTTGGTTTGTCTTCTTATTGGTCGGATTAGCGGTGGCGTTGCCAATCCTCTTTGTTAAGAGAGGAACTTTAATTTTCAAAGAACCTTTTAACGGTTTGAAAATGCGCGGGGCAATTGGTGCGATAATTTGTATTCTTCTCGGTGGAACCATATTAGGCGGGATTTTGACAAGCCCTCGCCCAACATCGCCCGCAGGTGTATCATCAGTAAAAGTTCTAACCTATAATGTACAACAAGGATATAATGAGTTTGGAACTTGGAATTTCGATGGTCAACTCGAAGTCATTAAAGCCGCCAATCCTGATATCATTGGATTACAGGAAACGGATATTGCTAGGATTTCTGGGGGGAACGCTGATATAATAAGGTATATAGCTAATAAACTAAATCTTTATTCATACTATGGACCAAAGACGGTTGTGGGGACTTTCGGCATAGCATTGCTTTCAAAATATCCAATACAGAACGCCGTGACATTTTACATATATTCGCCTGGAGAGCAAATTGCTTGTATTCAGGCGGAAATTGTTATTGGGACGACTACTTTTAATGTATTTGTAGCGCATCCTGCGGGTCCTAATAGGACTTTACAACAACAGCAGATGTTAAGCCGTATTTCAGGTAAAAATAATGTAATATTTATGGGCGACTTTAATTTCGAACCAAATACAGAACCTTATAATCTAACTATTGCAAGCCTTTCTGATTGTTGGTTAAACGCAAGTAGCTCTATTCAGGGGCAACTGCCCATTTCATGGGGTTCTCGCTTTCCGGACCAGCGGATTGACCATATTTTCGTTACTCCAGGCATGAATATAACAAGTTGTTCATATTTTGGTGGATCAAATTCAGATCATCCAGCAGCAATGGTAGAAATTCAACTTTGATCATATGATAATTTCTGCGTTAGTAGCAATTTCGGCGTTAAGACACAAACGAAAACCTGTAATACTCGTTTAAGTATCAAATTATTTCTCCTTTTTTTTTCCAATTTGAAGATGCATTGCTTTATTATCGTTAAAAATTATAATTTTATCTGACGGTTCGTTTCCTTTGCCACTTTTAGCCCAAGCTCAATAAGATTCTTGTAGATGACTTCTCGCTCCTCACGCTTCAATTCCAGCACATCCGAAGGGCAATTCACGACGCAGACACCACATCCCATACACTTTTGTGGATTAATTTCAGGCCCTATTTGATTCAAGGTGATCGCTTTGAATGGGCATTTCTCCTGACAAGTTCCACATTGCGTGCAATTTTCGATATTTTTAACGGTAGAAATGAAATTTGCCGCAGCAACAGCGCGAGGATTGTTCCAACGTGTGATCCCTCCTAATAAATTACAACAACATGCACAGCAATTACAAATTAAGGTGTGATTCCCTTCTCCATAATTTTCAGTAGTATGTACTAATCCGAGTTTATTGAGTTCTTTTAACAATTTTAGAGCTTCTTCTTTGCTGATTTCTCTTGCATGGCCTCGATCAATGAAATATTGTGCGCCTTGATTTACACCAATGCATGATTCAAGGGGATGATTGCATTTACGAATCCCTAAGAAGTCCAAGCGCGTTCTACACGCACACTTTTGGAGCGAAAGTACTCTGGCACTTTTGATAATTTCCTCTACGCGTTCAAAAGGTAAAACTTCTTGAGACGGTTGGATAGCTTCTTGAACTGGAATTATTCGTGAGAGGGGAGTGTTTGGAGAGCCTTCAAAGTTTTTGTACCATTCTTCATCAACCAAATATTTATAACTTAATTCTGCCAACTTCTTTGCCTTTTCGGGCGGCATCATATCATAACTTAATGGAGGAACATCAAAAATTAGAAATGGAAGATGAATCCCATACCGTTTGGTTTTTGAGCCAACTCGCATCACGCAATCGTTTTTGAATAATCGCTCTAAAATAGTTGTTGCCTCAGCTTCAGTTTTTCCAATTTTTTTCGCGAATTTTTTAGCCGTTAATGTATTTGGAAAGACAGGTAATTGGATCAAGTATTTCACATCATTTGGATTGACTAAAGTTCGCAAATATTCCATCCAAGTCTCACTTATTTTCCCTTTCGTGCCAATGGGGGATAATCCTTGAAGTCCATTGTCTAACTTTTCGGCTAAAATTTTATAATACGTTTCTATCTCTTTAGCAACTTCTGACATGGTTATGCCTTCATTATTTTGCCTTTTCAAATTATAGGTTTAAAAATTGAGTTGCATTTTTCCCAAGAATCTGTTTTATTTCTTTATTTCGGAATTTTTTGTATCCCAAATTCTCCAGGAGTTGAGTGACTTTAGGATCTGTCAAGTTTTGAATAGTTTCGATCCATTGAGCGAGGGACATGATATTTCCAGTAATGGGCCAATCGGAGCCAAACATCACGCGATTAGAAACCCCCTCGTGATTCATAGCAAAACGTAATTGGCGATAGAAATCCGGGGGACTATTCATCATCAAAATTTGCCCATGTGCAGAGATATCGCAATAGACATTAGGCTTCATAAACATCATACCTACTAATTCATCCACAGCCCCAAAATTCAGATGCGCAAAACTAATTTTCACGTCTGGAAAATCAGTTGTTGGGGCATCAAAATATTCAGGTCGTGCCGTCCGTCCTTTTAGCCCAATAATATAGCCAGAATGGGTAATTATGGGGACTTGATACTGATCAGCAATGCGAAATAACTGATAGCATTCAGGACCATCAGGGAGATATCCAGTGGAGGGGTGGAGCTTTAATCCTCTCATTTCCCATGTAGTTAATGCAGTTTCAAAAAGTTCCGCTGCTTTCGGTCTTCTCGGATCGATTGTAAAAAATGGGATTAAACAATCCGAATATTCTTTAGCAGAATCAGCAATGAATTTATTAAATTCTTCTATGGGAATTTTCGGCTCGCCTAAAGGAATTCCCCAATCAACGCCAAATACGATGGTTTTATCAATCCCAGCTTTCTGCATTTCCCCAATTAATCGTTCTGCAGATGCATACATGCTTTTCTGCATTAATTCAGAATCTAAAATTGTTTCAGGTGAGCTCCCTGGCACAATTCTGGCAATCATAGCCGCTGTGCTTCGCCAATACTTTTCTGGAACCATATCTCTTTGCCAAAGATGGCAGTGTGCGTCTATTATCAACTCAAATCACCAACTCAAACGGTTTAAACCTTATAAGCACTATGAGGAAAAGTATGATTTTATCCCATATTTTAATTTTTAGATACTTTATAGATGTTACTATAATAAAATCAAAAGAAAAAAAAGATAATGATTATAGAGCGAGAGAATTATTTCTATTTCCTGCCTTTCTTCTTTTGTTCTTTATAATGTTCTCTGAAAATACGTTTGCCTTTTGTAATATCGCTTTTCTTAATAGTTTTACGAGCTAGTTGCCCCTCTTGCTCACCCTTCGTTTTATGGGGCATTGCCTCAACAATGCATTCACAAGCTTCTTTGATTAAATCTTCTAGCCATTTAAGAAGAGGTTCCTTGGCGGCTCCCGCAACGTTTAGCCGCGTTTCCTCGTTATTATAGACCCCTCTTAATAATTCCCTTAATCTCGGATTTCCAGGTTTCTGCAAATCTCTCGAGAATAGTAACAGAGGGGTTTTTTTACTTCTTCTTCCGTCATATACCCACCTCAAATGAGTTACTAGATTTCTTAGTAACCTCTATTTAAATCCTTTACGTAATTATGTCGAGTAAAAATTCTTAAGATAGAATTTTTAAGAAAAATAAGCTGTATATAAAAGCGTTGAATTGCTGATTTTCTCATTAATTTTTAATTGACGATTAACTTTTTTTTATGATTTTCATCTTATCTCAATTTGAATTCATTCTAAAATCTTCAGATACGCCAATTTCATTAATTTTATAGCTTTTGTTTTAACGAAGATTTTCAATTTTTTCTGAGGTTATATTAGATTTTATACGGAATTGAATTTAGTACCATTATTATCGTGGGATAAAAAAAAGTTATTATTAGTTTTTTTGGAAATATAAGAAAATATCGTTAATCAACATTAAGCTTACCAAAATATTAACTAGAGGTTTCCGAAGGATTTCCTTTACTTCTTCTTCAAGGGAATATTCCTCGTTTTCTCCATCTATAAAGTTATAGGATATTAAAGATTCGTTCATATAGATTCCACCTCAATTATTTTATAGTTTATTTATAGAATTTTCTTTGGTTAATTATGTTATTAAAATACTTCTTTATTGTCGAAAACTAAAAACTCTAAAATAATTGAGGTTTGTTTCCGATGGAGAACTTCGAAAGATCATTTAAATACTACGTCTAAAGAGGTTATTTAATGAAAATTTTAAAAGTGCCAGATTCGAGTTGAATTTCATGGTTGAAATGAAAGAAGCAAGAAGAAATCATCTCGTAGATACAGTTATTGAAAAAATAGTCAGTGAAAATATTAAGTTTGCCCGCCTTCAATTTATCGATATAAATGGAATTCTAAAAAGTTTTTCTGTTTCTACAAAATTAATCGAAGATACCCTTAAATATGGACAATATTTCGATGGATCTTCTGTAACAGGAATGGGTAGTATTGAAGAATCAGATATGGTTGCAGTCCCTGATCCAACCACATTTGCAGTCATTCCTTGGCGTCCAAAGGAGATTTCCACCTGTAGATTTATTTGTGACATCTATTTACCAAATGGGAAACCATTTGAGGGAGATCCTCGCTATATTTTAAAATATGCTATAGAGGAAGCTCGAAAAGAAGGTTTTATTTATAAATGTGCGCCTGAATTAGAATTTTTTTTGTTAGAAAAGAATGAAACACACATCCCAACCCCAATGGATTTTTCGGGTTATTTTGATCTTCATCCAAGTGGACTTTCTGAGATTCTACGACGAAAAATGGCGGATGCTGCAGAGCTTTTTGGTATTGATATTGAAGTAGCGCATCATGAAGTAGCGGTTGGACAAAATGAGATCGATTTTCGGTACGATGAAGCGCTTGTTACTGCGGATCGGACTGTTACTATGAAGATGATCATAAAAAATATCGCACAACAAAATGGTTATCTTGCAACCTTTATGCCGAAACCATTTTTTGGTGTAAATGGGTCGGGTATGCATGTGCATCAAAGCCTTTGGAACTTAAAGGGTGAAAATGCATTTTATCAAGATATTAAAGATACTGGATATCTTTCAGAGATAGCGCTCCATTTCATTGGAGGGCAACTTTATTATGGAAGGGAAATGGCTGCAATCCTTGCATCTTGGCCAAATTCTTATAAACGTCTTGTCCCTGGCTATGAAGCACCTGTTTATATTGCCTATGCTTACAAGAATAGATCGGCTTTAATCAGGGTGCCTGACTTTGGCAAGCGTCCTAAAGCAGCACGTATAGAAATACGCTGTCCTGATCCCGCGGGGAACCCATATCTCCAATTTGCAGTACTTTTACACGCGGGACTCCAAGGTATTCGCCAAAAAATTAACCCGCCCCCTCCTACAGACTTAAATGTATACAAAATGAGCTATGAGGAACGGAAATCGAAAGGAATCACTTCCTTGCCGGAATCTCTCTCAGAAGCCCTTAAGGAAATGGAAAAAAGTGAATTAATGCAACGTGCTCTGTTACCGATCGCTTATCGGAATTTTCTAGAGGTTAAATGGAATGAATGGAATGAATATCGGATGCAAGTAACACAATGGGAACTTGAAAGGTATTTGAATAAATTATAGAATTTATTTCTTACTATTAAACTCCTATTAGATCAAAAAATAAGAGAATTTTATTTTTAGAAAAGTCCTATGTGATTTTATTTCTATGTTTTCCTCGTAGTAAGTTATAGCCAACCGCGAATTTTCATTGCTTCGACAACACGTTCTACGGCTACGGCATATGCAGCGAGTCGATTATTGACGTTATATTCCTTTGCTTTCTGGCGCATTGCATGATAAGCATTTTTCATTATTACTGCGAGACGCTTATTTACCTCATCACGACTCCAAAAATTGAGATAATACCCCTGAATCATTTCAAAATAAGAAACAGTAACGCCCCCAGCATTGGCTAAAAAGTCAGGAATGACTAGAACATTATTTTTAAAGAGTACATCATCCGCAGCAGGTGTTGTAGGACCATTAGCCAATTCACAGACGATTTTCGCTTTAATATTTGGGGCATTGCTTTTAGTAATCACGTTTTCGAGAGCTGCTGGAATAAGAATATCACATTCTAATTCTAAAAGATCCGTATTGGATATTTTGGATGTTCCGTCTGCGCCTACGACGGTTGTGGTCTTTTTTTTATGATCGAGCACTTTCTGAGGATCTAATCCATTTTCATTGAGAACACCACCTTTTGAATCAGAAACTGCAATAATTTTACAATCATGCCATTCTTTTAATAAAATTGCAGCGTATGATCCAACGTTTCCATACCCTTGAATTGCTACCATTGCGTCTTTCAGCTTGAGATCCAACTCTTTAGCAGCTTCCTCGATTGTAAAGATACCTCCAGCAGCTGTAGCTGTATCGCGTCCTTCACTACCTCCAATTATGACTGGTTTTCCCGTGATCATAGAAGGCGCTTTTTGTCGTAAAATTGATTCGTATTCATCCATAATCCATGTCATTATTTGCCCATCTGTATAAACATCTGGCGCTGGAATGTCAGTACGAGGACCTAAGAAATCTGCGAGTTTTCTTGTCCAGGCCCTGGCTAATCTTTCCTTTTCTGCTAGTGAAAGTTTCTTTGGATTGCAAATAATCCCGCCCTTCGCACCCCCAAGAGGAATATTTACAATTGCAGTTTTCCAAGTCATCCAAGCGGAAAGTGCTTTGACAAGATCCGCTGATTCATCAGGATGCCACCGGATCCCTCCCTTAACGGGACCTCTTGCAGAATTATACTGACTCCTGAATCCTTTGAAGCTTCGAATAGAACCATCGTCCATTTTGATCGTGAGATTCACTTCAATAAAGCGTTCTGGCTCTGCTAATGCTTCATAGATACTTTGATCATAACCTAATAAGTCACAAGCCGCCTTTAATTGCTGTTGTGCAATTTTAAAAGGATTCAATTCTTCAGACATCTTTGTACCTCATTAGATTTTCTTTACTATAAAATAACTCTAGATTTCTTAAAAAATAACTCTAGATTTTTTAAATTCGGTTTTAACAGAAAATCGTAAAAAACGAGAGTAAATTGTTAAATTCTGGTAATTTACGTCTCTCAAAAGTGAATTAAAATGATATGTGTAAAAAAAATTTCTGCTTTAATGATATTTTTCTTATTTGAAAAATTTCCTTTTTACAAATGCATTTCAGGGCAAAAAAGAAATTGACCTTGAATTCAAAGGTACTACAAAGGTTAAACA
>SUPS01000110.1 GCA_005191415.1 Candidatus Helarchaeota ASGARD archaeon Hel_GB_A | reverse complement strand
TTATTAAGTTATATCATGTTCCTTAACAAAAACCATTTTTAAGTTTAATTTACTCAAAAAATTAGAAATCCTATATTCATCTATTTTTTTACAGAATGCCGAAGCTTGAAATGCCATATTTGAAAAAATAATTGCATATTATAATAAATTTAAAAAAGAAAAAGAGATTGATCCAGACTTTTTTAATCCAACGGTTACAGATGTCTGCATATTTGGATTATTATAAGAAATCTGATATCTGAACATGGCCTTGGACTTATTCCACCATAAAAGCTCTACTAATTAGTATTGTGGCTCCGCTTTTGAGTTATATTATTTCATATTACATTCCTCAACCTATTATTTGAAAAGTCTTCGAGATTTTGAAATAAAATCAATTTGAAATGAAGATATTTCAAGAAAAAACCTTTTTTATTATCAATTATAGAAATTGATTATGGAAGATTTATCTTTTTGGCAAAAATTTCTGAAACGACCTTACTTCTCCTACTTCATAATTTTCTTCGCAAATATAGTTTGTTGGTTAGGTTCCTTCCAAATCTTGAGTATTTTTACATCTCCCGATCCTCCTACATTTTATATTTTTATCTTCACTATTACAACTATTTTTTTAAATTTAATAACAGGAAAATTCATAGATCATGTATGGAGCCGAAGAAAATTCATAATACTGGGTATTATTCTATATTCCCTTGGATTTATTCTATCATATTTAACGATTTTCGGATATATTTCGCTTATCGATAGTACTTTTAATATCTTACTCATTAGCTTATTTCTTGGCATGGGCTTCGGCGTAAGCACGATTTCCATAGGAAGCTACTTTGCGGATCATTCCATCCCGACCGAACGTGGAAAATTACAAGGGCTCTCTTATTGCATTTCTTTCGCCATAGGATTTAATTACTCATCTTCCTCTCGGTAGATCTTCTCATAATTTCGATATTTATCATCATAATAACATCTCTAGTTCTCTTTAATTTCTTATATACACCCATCTCGTCTCCTGAGTATGCAGAAAATCTTGAATCTTCTTCATATTCGGAAGTACTCCATCATAAAAATTTTCTTTATTTTGTCATTTCTTTCTTATTATTCTTAATCGCCCTCCCATTTATTCAGATTTTCTTTGAATCGGGTGGAATCTCTACTGAATTTCATACCATTACTTCTCTGATGTACTATCCTCTCATTTCACTTTTTTCACTTTTAGGAGGTATTTGGGCAGATCGAGGAAGGCGTTCAATGATTTTAATTTCATTTTTAATTTTAGGATTAGGATTTGCAATATGGGGGATTGTTCCAGAAACTATAGCAAGTTTACTTCCAACCATAATAATTATTTGGGCGCTACTTAGTATTGGAAATGCAATCACCAATGTTACTGATTATATTATACCTGCTGATTATAGTTCTCCTCATTCTCGCGGAAAATATCTCGCTATTTTTTCTATGGCAACCAATATTGGCTGGTTAATCAGCACAAGTCTTCAACCGTTCATTATTTATCTCGAAATCCCTGTCATCGCGCTCATAGTCACTTCGCTATTATTATTCGCCATTTCTCCAATCATCTTAACAACAGAGCCGCTAGAAGAAGCCCTTTCAAAGGAGGTAGAGATGAAAGGTGTCTATGTTATCACCCAAGATGGACGATGCCTAGTCGAAATGAGCTTTAAAGACGTGCTTATTGACGTAGACCTCATCACCTCTGCGTTATCGGCAGTAGGTTCGCTAATTAAGGAGAGCATTCATTCAGACAAAAAATTAAAGACAATTGACCATTCCGATGTCCAAATAATGATTGAATACGGAAAATATGTGAATTCCGCAATTATCGCAGATAAAGAAACTTCAGATTTACGAGAACGATTACAAAAGTTCTTAGCTGAATTCGAAAACGAATACCGTGAATATATTGCCCAATGGACTGGCGATGTCCGCCCTTTCTTTGATGCATACAAGATGATCGAACGATACTTCGGTATTTACCTCACAAAATAACATCTTAACTCGTTTTTATGTAATTTTAAATAGATTCAGCGCTATTCAACAAATTTCTTTTTTTCCAATCATTTGTAAGATATTTTTATATTTCATTAGCTGGATATAGTAAAAGGGATTAACATGAGCAAATTTGACCAAATTCTGACAGAGGAAGATGAAGGTTTCCATAAAAAAGATACGCAAGAATGGTATTATGTTGGTGTAATATTCAATGAGGGCAAATTCGCAAATTGGGCACTTGTTTGCACATTCCTGACGACCAGAGGGATTCGAGAATATAACAGTCTGTGGCTTTTTCCCCCTGATGAAGAGAATGCGATTGACATTGGATATATGGATCTGAAACCAAGGTCTCTTAAAGCGAGCAAAAAAAAGGTTGATATCCGGTTCCAAAACAATTTTTTAAAAGGCATGTATCCTAATTACCATTTATATTTTGAAGATGCAAATAAGAAATATATCATCGATTTGAAGTTGAAGGGAGATACGGAACCAAAATGGGTTACTCAAAATGGTGAAAAAGTAATCCGTGCTAAATCATCCTACCTCTATGACTATTTTATACCGCGTATCTTAGTAAATGGCACCATTACCGTGAATGATACGCCTTACCCTGTCCAAGGAGACGGCTATTACGAGCATGTAAGAGGGCTTGTCGACCCATTTGCGACCAAAGGGTGGTTATGGGTTGGAATTCCTCGGGCCGAAGGAAGGGAGAAAAATTTGTGTATCAATATCGGTACAAGCTATAATTTGGATGAGTCCCCTCAAGAACAGATGATCTATTTTACCGAGAATGGAAAAGATTATGGTACCTTTCACAATGGCTACACTATTGAGAATCTTGAGATGGCTCAAGTTCAAGGAATCAATTACCCTACAAAGCTTCGATTAACTGCCGAAGAAGCAGGAACCAAAATGGATTTAACCCTGACCCGTCTACCTTGCACATATAAAGTAGTCGGGAAAGAACTTTTCAATCTTCGTGCAACTTTCATAACAGGTCCCGCTACCTGCAGCGGGATGATGGAATGGAATAATAAAAAATACCAATTAAACGGTATAGCTATCGCTAGCTCAATGTATCTTGTTCATCTCGGCTCTTAAAAAGGTGAATAGTGCCCTTTCCTTTAATTTTTATTCTGAATCCTAAAATCATAAAAACATAAATAAGCCTTTTTAATTGCAATTCCTTGTAAGATAACTTATAAAATGTAGTCAGCTGAAGATTTATCCAACTATTTTGCTGAAAATACAATGAATCTAGAGAATAAACTTTATTTGGTAATTGGCGTTTCGATTGCCTTCTTTCTGTTTGGTTTTGCGATCGTTTTCAACCTTTTTTCTGACAACTTTTTGATAGCCTTAATAATGATGTTAATCATTACTACAATGTTATGTTACTTTGCAGCTCTCTATATTAGTGAGGAAATTGACCCTGTGGAACTGGATCGAAAAGGTGCTTTCATTGGTGCTTGTATTTTTATCACAATTTCTATCTTTACCTTTATTCTACTCATACTCTACTTTCCAGGTGATTTAGTAGCCTTCCTTATCGGGGAAGGAATCGCTATCCTCGTCTCGCTCGTAATTACCTATGTCTCAATACGAGAATTACAGCCACTTTTTGAAACGAAAAAAGTAGAAAAAATTTTAGGAATTCTTATCTTTTCTATCGGATTTTTATTCATTGTTGTCTATTATTTGAATAATTTAATGATTATACTTTTAATCACAGGATTGTGCTTCGTTTTATATCTCTTTATTTTTTTAGTAATCCAATTTCGTAATATCTCTGATTAAGCTACTCTGCAATGTAATAGTATGTGGGATCTACTTTTCGTTTCTTCTTACTTCTCATGAACCGCGCCATGAATGGATGAATCCCCATTGGATACTTCTTGAATTTGGGAATATATGTATAGGTTTTTTTCGGAATTTCCCAATTATATTCTTCATGCGTGCCAGCAAATGCCGTAAATAAGGCTATCCAATTTGTATAAAGGTTGACTCCCGCCATACAGCGTTGGGTATAATCCCATTTTGCAAATTTCAGATACAATTCAGTTAAGGCTGCCTGGGAATACTTACCAACCGCCTCAAAAGTTTCCCAAGAAACAGGATCTATCCTTCCTAATTTGTCAGGATATCTCTGCTCCATAGGCATTAGCAATTCTCGAGTCCACATCCCTATCTGAACGATATTATTAGAAAACTCAGCCGGATCAGCAAATAATGTGCCCCAATCATTAAAGCGAAGCGATTTCATATCTTTCAAGACATAGCCTAATGATAAATTCATGATAGGTGATTTCGCCTCCGTCTCAGACCATTCGAAAGCCGCTTTTCGCCCCTTATAGATTTCCTCCCCTGTATAGAGAAATTGAAATTCTTTAAATAATAATAAATTTCCCGTATCTAATTTATAAGGACCATGTTCAAAGATGCCTGCACGGCAATCGCATTTATCGAGGAAATTGTGTGCAGTCATCGTGGCAACAATTCTTTTAAATTGTTTAATTTGCTCTGGTGTTGGCTCGAATAAATCATCTCGGAGTTTTTCAATGAGATTATCATCTAAGATACGAATATTTTCATCCTCGCTCCGCTCTACCAAAAGTAATCCATCATTCCTATAATTCGGGTTCAAATGTCTGAAAAAATCCAAAATGAACTTGGTTTCTTCCTTTTTTTCTTCGGGTTCGTGTTCGGGACCGCCCCAATCGTAGATACATTGAGCTCTCCCATGAAGATAAAGCATGGCAAAAGATTGAAACCCTAAACCGTTCAAATAAGCGCAAAGGGTCTTACATTTTGGCCCTATCTCTCGAGGATCGCAACCATGGTCAACCATATCCTTAGTAATTTTGTATTGAAAGGACTGGTCATAAAGTTGCTGACATGCCACGCCTATATAGACCGAAACGGGGAAAAGTTGCGATTCAATAACAGCTCTTCCTTCGATCCCCTTCCGTACATTTTCTGACATGATATAAATTAATTCATTCGCCTCTTCTGTAGAAATTTTACTTTGCCAAACCATATAATCCCTCTAAGGTCGTGTTGAAATCAAATATTCCGAAATCCCATCGCCTTCTTTTCCTTCATATTCAAAAGTTACAACTTGTTCAAATATCTCTGTTAAACCATTAGTAGCTGGAAGAGGCATATGTAACGAAAAAATCGTATTTGATGTGACTTTTCGAATCTTTCCATGCGCATCTACTATTTCGAAGGTTGAAGAAACAGGTGTTTTCCCATCCTCTTTTGTTTTGGTAGTAACTTCTATTTTTTTCACTGCAATATTTCCATCTTTGGTAGAAATAAAGCCATTTTGGAGTTTCTTTCCTAAAAACTCTACATTAGCAATATTTATTGCTTCATCCTCAAATTGTGCGGAGATCCAATTCCATCTATCAATTCCCACCCAATCTCGAGTACCCCAACTATGGTCTCGGTGACCCAAGCAATCTATTTCTTTTGATTCACCCGCTTTCTTTAGAATGACCTTACCTTTTGCATACATACTCTGCTCATAATGTTGCTGTGCTGCTAAATCCAAGATCTCAACCCCATATTTCTCTAACGCATCTAAAGGATTCTCATTGGTTAAATAATTACAAACTGGAAATCTTGCAGAAAAATCGACTTCCAATTGAATTTTTTTATCTTCATAGGTGACTTTCCATTGATTCATGGGTTTAATACAATAATATTTTAATTTATTATCAAATTCCCAATTGTCTGGCATCGCTTCAAGGGGGAGATTTTTATAATATGTATAAATTTTTCCGTTTGCTACCAAAACAAGCATTAATTGGGATTTTTTCTCGTACATTTCAAAAGATAGTCTCGTTATGAAGAAAACGTTATTCGGGCGGTCTATAAAATTAAAATACCAACTTTCATTATGATGGGGCGGAAAAGTGCCAAAATTATGCGTGTATTCGTCCTTTTCTGATATATCCGTGCCATTCTCAATATATTTAAGGCGACTAACATCTATTTGTATTCCTTTTTCCTCTAAATATTTTCGTATCTTTTCCATTAGTTTTTCAACTCAACTTAAATTATACTTTGATCTTTCGCCAATATCATTTAAGTAATTAATTAACTAAAGTAATCCATCAAATATCTTTTCTCGAAATTCGTAAAAGAACTAGTTAAAAGGTAATAATATGGGTTATAAATTAATTGGGACTGGATTTAGCGTTTCGAATAAGAATGACGTAGAAGGAACTTTTGTTATAATCAAAGATGTTTCTGATGTTATTAAATTAATTCAGGGAGAAGCCGAAGGCAAAATATGTTATGCTGAACAGGCAGGTACTACTACACTTGCCCCTATCTTAAGTCGTATTTCGGGCGTTGTATGTAGCACTGGATCTTTTGGTTCTCACCTTGCAATTGTTTCTCGAGAATACGAAATACCTGCCTTCATGTCTACGAAAATTGAATATGATTTAGAAAAATTGGATGGCAAAAAAGTAAAAATGCATACCGTTGAAGATTCGGATCGCGGCGAGTTATATTTGTGGATCGATTAATTTATTTCCTAATTTTTGTATGAATGCCAATACCTGTGGAGATAATTTTCGATTCATCAATTTTTTCTTCATAAGGAGTTTCATGGTCAATATCTAAATAAACTCCTTCTAATGCCTCTTCGACCGACATCCCAAGATCCTCTATGTGGATAAAACAATCAGGACGTTCATAGTGCCAATCAAATTCCTCGCGTTCGTAGGTCTTTTTATCTTTTAAGTTAGGCAATTTACAAGTTAGAGTATGTTTTGGGCGAGGAATTCCATTCTTAAAATTTTGAATCGTGCCGACTTCCCAGGCTTCTGGCATTTTCTCTTTAGCCACCTTAATCATGGATTTTTCAATCCCTTGGAGATATAACTTTAAATCTGTCGAGAGCCCCGCCATCCGAAGCGAGAAATTAGCCCGCCCTAGATAGACTAAAGTATTCACGAGAGGTGGTGAGGGAACATAGCAAAAATAATAATCTGGCAAACCATAAGATTTGGTAGAAAGCCCATCCCATAAACCTGCAAAAATCTCGTATGTACTTGGTTCATAAAGTAGATTAACTGCAGCTGAGCCCCAAACCATCGCAACTTGATAGGTCGAATTTGCAAATTGGGGTGCTCGTTCGTTCCGAATGTCTCGCAATATGTCAATTAATTGCATTCCTGTTTTTACCATATTCTTAGTTTTCAAGTAAAGATCCTTCAATTTATATCCATATTTTTGATGACGTCGTTCTAAAAGCTCATTTCCATGTTCCACAAGCCACCAATCAACGGGAATTCCTCCTTCACAATGACCGTTGAATAAAAAGCTAATTTCTGAATTATTATCATCTAATGTTACAAATGTAATATCACAAGATTCGCCATAAATTAATTTCATGGTACCCTGTTGAAGATCTGACCGAATACAGGCGAGAGGCGGAAACAATTGATACGCAAGCGTCTTCTGCGCATTTTCAGGGGCAATTTTTCCCTCCAAAGTCATTTGTGCCGTCTTCAAGGTATTATCAAATCTTTCATGTAACATATCATAGAATTCAGGAAATACAATATCTAAGCTAGCATGTAGATAATCCCATCCAACTGCTTTATATAGTCGCCATAAATGTCGCCCCAATGGAAGAAACCTCTTTGAATGGGCATCATCCGGTAAATCTGCATAGGTATAAGGCACACCTCTCACCTCATATTATATGAATTCTGCAATTTGGATCTCTTGTGTATATTTTTAATTGGTTAGGAATACTTTAAATATTTATTAGATGTAAAACATAGTCTTTTTTATTTTGGTTCTAAGAGGCGAAAAAATGAGTCTGATTGATGCGTTATTGAAAGATTTTTTAAGGAAAAAGGGGAAGCTCCCTACCGAACAACCTGAATTAGAAGAGCAGATTCCCCCGCACCTACGAATTGGCTTGGATACAAGGTATTGCTTTATGTTATGGAACATTGGAGTTACTCAAGCTGCCGTATACAAAAAATTTGCTAAAGAATTAGGATGGAAAAAAGTGGAACAACTTCTGACGGAAGCATTCCTTGAATGGATGGAAGAATTTATTAATTCAGAGGAGATGAAACCTGCACTAGACCTATTTAAAAAGATGGCCGGTAAAGGCAAAAATCCTGATGCAGCCACTTTTTCAAAAATTGTGACACTATATGATTACATATTGGGTAATTATGATTTAATTCCAGAGTCCTCTACTAAAAAAATGATTGGACGAAATCTATATTGCCATACATGGCATCTAAAAACTCTAGGGGGACTTGAAAACAAAATCAGCTGCGCCCCAGTCTGTTTTGCGGGAATGCAGCTACTCGCAAAAACGCTCAATCCGAAATTAAAAATAACAGGCTCTCGCGATGGAAAAGAAATCGGTGTCCCTGGCGTTGGGTTCAATAAGAACCGGAATGCTGGGGATGATTATTGTGAGTGTGAAATAATCCTTGAAGATTGAAAATTAAGAGGAGATGATGAAAATTCCTGTTGAAGTATTTTTTATGGATGATAGATCAACGAATATTCAGACTGGTTTAGTTCCAAAGATGCTGACCGTGTTTGATGCCGCAGGTTTAGGGGAAATTATTGAAAAAGGTGATTTGGTAGCAGTTAAATTGCATATGGGTGAGTGGAATACCACCTCTTATATAAGACCTGTCTACGCTCGCGCAATTTGTGACAAAATTAAAGAGCTGGGTGGTAAACCTTTCATCACCGATACCACAACTCTTCCTTACTACCCCTATGCATCACGAACGACTGCCTATGATTATCTTAAAACTGCTGAACGCAATGGATTCAGCTCTGCAACGATGGGCTGTCCTATAATTATAGCGGATGGGTTTTTTGGGAATGATGATGTGTTGATAGACCTGCCCGAAGGCAATTATCTAAAAGAGCAATACATTGGAGCTGCAATTGCTCACGCGGATGCTATGATCGTATTAACTCATTTCAAGGGACATCCGCTTGGCGTTTTCGGAGGCGCCATAAAAAATATGGGTGTTGGTTGTGCAAGCAAACGAGGGAAACATAATCTCCATCTAGCACGCGATTATAATGTCGGATGGAATGTTGCCCCTTACAATCCACAATTATGCATGGGAAAACAATGCCCAAAATCAAATATCTGTGAAAATCTATGTCCTGTAGATGCAATAGAAATTACTGAAGATTCGTTAATTTGGCACCAAGATAAATGTATAGGGTGTCTTAATCATATCTTCCCAACATCCGAATGTGGCGCTTTCTTGAGTCTTGGGATGGCTGATTTGCTTGAAACTTCTTGTGTTGCCATTGCTGACAGTGCTTTGGCTGCACAAAAAGCAGTAGGTAAAGATAAGATCGGATATATTAATTTAGCATTGGACATTTCTCCATGGTGCGACTGTGTTATGTGGGCAGACCGTCCCCTTATCCCGAATTTGGGCGTATTTGCCTCAAAAGATATGGTCGCAATTGATATGGCGTGCTTAGACATGGCTCGTGAATCTGATATAATCGCGGGATCCGTTGCAGAAATGAAAGCGCTCAGCAGTGGAATCGAAAAATTCAGTGCCGCAGGTGCTTTAATTGGTTCAAGCGAAATGATTCAGGTCAATGCAGCCGCAATGAACGGTGGTGGTTCTCGTGAATACAAATTGAAAAAAGTTAATCCCGTTTCTGGCGATGAAGTAAGCCAATTTCTTATTGATCCGATGCCAGTTAGCCAAAAAATCAAAAAGTATTACCAAAAACAAATGATTGTCCCTAAAACCTTCAAACGCGCTGAAAAAATTGATTTAACAAAATACAGACATAGAGAGGCGAGTGAATAAAATGCTTTTTGGAAATATTGGAAATATAATTCGTGTCAACTTATCAGATTGCACTATTAAAACCGAAAGACTTTCCGAAGATTATTATAAGACCTATATTGGTGGAAGCGGACTCGCAGCGAGATTAGCTTATGATGAGATTCCCCCAACCTGTGATCCCTTGGGACCTGACAACAAGCTTTTCTTTATGGCGGGACCGATGGTCGGTACAAATGTCCCTTCGTGTGGTCGGTATGTAGTCTGTGGTAAGTCTCCCCTTGGGCATTGGGGCGAAGCAAATTCAGGCGGATTTTGGGGGCCTGCCCTAAAGTTTGCAGGCTATGATGGAATTATCGTGGAAGGTATGTCCGAAAAGCCAGTTTATCTCTCTATTGGAGAAGATCTTGAAATTAAAGATGCTTCTCATTTATGGGGACTAACTGCCTCTGAAACAGAGGCGAAAATAAAATCAGAAATTAAAGCAAAGAAAGTACGCATTTGCGAAATTGGTCCCGCAGGAGAAAAACAAGCTAGACTTGCCGCAATTATGAACGATACGGGACGTGCAGCTGCCCGCACAGGTCTAGGTGCTGTAATGGGTTCCAAAAAATTGAAAGCAATTGCCGTTTGGGGAAAGAAAAAATTTGGTATTGCCGATAAAACTAGACTTAATCGTATTATCACGAAATTGATGGAAGCTTCATCCGATAAAACTAATATTTTTTCAAGCATGTCTTCTGGCTTAACAAAATATGGCACTCCATTCTTAATGGATATGTTTGGACCAACAGGGGATATCCCTTTAAAAAATTGGGAAGGCGAAGAAAATTGGCCTGGTTTCACAAAAATTGGCGGAACTGCTATGCTGAAAAGCATCCTTGTGAAAAATACCGCATGTTATGGGTGTCCTATTGGGTGCGGACGACACGTGCGCCTTGAAAGTTCCATTGATCCTAAATACAATTTTGAAGGTGCTGGTCCTGAATATGAAACTCTTGCTGCCTTTGGTTCTATGACTTTAACGGACAATTTAGAAGCGATAGCAATTGCTAATAATCTCTGCAATGAATATGGAATGGATACCATTAGTACCGGCTCTGTAATTGCCTGGGCAATCGAAGCTTTTGAGAAAGGGTTAATAACAAAAGAGGATACTGGAGGGATTGAATTAAAATGGGGCGACCCTCAAACTATTATCAAATTAACGGAATTAATTGCAAAACGCGAAGGGATTGGAAAATTATTAAGCCAAGGGGTAGCAATAGCTTCAGAAGAAATCGGAGGCAAAGACTTTGCTATTCAAGTGAAAGGATTAGAACTCCCTATGCATGATCCACGAGCCTTTCACGGACAAAGTATCGCTTATGCTACTTCCCCGAGAGGCGCGGTTCATGTAGACGGTGGTAGCATGTTTGTTAGTTCAGGCTTAATCATGCCAGATATTGGAATCACATATCGCCCTGGTCGCTTTGAGACAAAAGACAAAGGATTCATTACGATGCAAACTCAAAATGTAATCCAAATTATCAATAGTTCTATCATTTGTGTATTCCTTTCACTTGCTTTAAGTGCCACGACTGTCTCTCAGTTATTATCCGCTGTTACAGGTGAAAACTATTCCGTTACTGACCTTCTCACTATTGGAGAACGAATTTGGACCATTAAACGTGCATTCAATATAAGATGCGGCTTAACCGCAAAAGACGATCAGATCCCTCCCCGACTGTTGAAACCTGCAATTAAACCACATGGAACGAAAAATATTGAATTTGAAAAAATGTTGCAAGATTATTATAAAGTTCGAGAATGGGATACAACAGGGAAACCTACTCCAAAACTGCTTGACCGATTGAACCTCCCTAAAATAAAGAAGGATCTCTATCCTTCCTAATTTTTTAATATTTTCCAAAAATTAACTCATTTATTGAGGTATCTGGAATGAATTGGTCACAAATTTTATTCATTTTTTCAATAATCTTTACAATTTTGTGTGTTATCTTATTTTTCATCATTCCAGGCTTTCCGCTCTTCATCTTTTTCTTTATTCCCCCTATATTTTGCTGGAGTCAGAAAGGACAAAAAGATTCCTATTTCTCTCCCTCTACATGTCCTAATTGTGGAAAACTTTTATTAGAACCCCAGGAAAACTATTGCCCACATTGTGGCTATAAAATTAGGGAATAATTTTAAAGCCATAATCTGTACTAATTACCTAGGTGCAGAACATGCAGACATGTAAATTTTGCGGCGCAATAGTCATAAGTGGAATTTGTCCCGTTTGCCATCGTAGTAACATAGTACATCCACCCACTTTAATGAGTGCAACATTATTTAACTTGAATCCCTATTTAAAGAAACGATTAGAGTGGCGAGAACAGATTCGCCGAAATACAGGAATGCTGGATTTGCCTTTTGATCCTACTACTCTAACCCCTGTTGATCTCCCCTTAAAAACACTTCCAACTCATACCACTCTTCCCCAAGAAGAAGAACATAAGAAAAAAATTAAAAAACTCGAATTTTAATTTTGATTATTCTTATTTTATTTCAATTATTTGGAATTATTATTTGAATTAGTTTATAATTCCTAGTTAAATCCGATTTAGAATTAAAAGAAAAATACTAAAGACCATTTAATCAATACAAGTTCTGGACTTAATAACCAATATTCTCGAATATTTGGGAGATATTTAACAATATAAGATGTTTTAACTAAAAAACATATCAAAATACATATCAAAAAACGTAGTTTTGATATTTCAATTAATGAAACGATATTTTTTTTGATATAAAAATAAAATTAAAGCTAGAAAAATTTAAAAATTTTCAATTTTAA
>SUPS01000109.1 GCA_005191415.1 Candidatus Helarchaeota ASGARD archaeon Hel_GB_A | reverse complement strand
ATACAAAAAATGATGTGATAGAAAATGAAAGCACGTGAAATTGGAATAGGACGGATGTTTTTCATCAAACTAGAACCGTCTGATGATCTTTTAGAAGCTATAACCATGTTTGCTGAAAATCATTCAATTAAAAGCGGCTTCTTTACAGCGATTGGTGCCATTAAACATGCAAAAATTGGGTATTATCAGCTAAACTTAAAAGAATATAAAACAATTTCCTTAGAAGGTGATTTTGAGTTAGTATCCTGTATTGGCAATATTACCCAAAAAGAAGGATCTCCCTTAATCCACGCCCATATTGTAATTGCAGATGCGAATGGTCATACCTATGGAGGACATCTCCTTCCAGGTTGCCGTATTTCCGTGACTGGTGAGGTATTTTTGATTGAAGCAAAAAATACTCTCATTCGGGAGGTCGAGGATAAGTTTAAGCTTTCTTTAATTAAGATAAAATAACGCTTTTATTATCTATACTATACATTGTCCAAGGCACTATAATAACGATTAAAATAAAAAAAGAGGATTTTTTAGGCAAAAAGAGAATTGTTTAGGCTGCAACGAACAGTGGCCACGCAGGGGTAACTCCTGCTAATACAAGGGCATTATTAATGATCAACAAGAACAAAATGCCGATAAAGCTGACTATTACTGCATTACTCCATTCATCTGCTGCTAGTCCTATCATCAATAGAATGACTATAAAAAACGCGATATAGGGACCTAATCCCCCCAATAATGCAGATAAACTTTCAACTCCTTGTAATAGCGGTACAATAATGACTGCTATAATAGCTACTAAGGCTGACGCCCCAAGTTTCCGCTTTGCATGAAGTTTGCCCTCAATTAACCATAGACATAAAATGAACATCAACCACGCCAGCAACCACCAAAGGAGAATCCACAGCCACGTTTCAATATTTCCAAGACTTTCCCATTGCATTTTCATTTACACCTTTAATCATTGATATCATACAATAGTTGTAATCTTAATAAAATTGTGTGCAAAAAATACTCGTAAATTTTATTCGCTACAACTTAAAAATGCGCAAAATATCACTAAGAATTGCGCATTTACATCTAACTGATAGGAGTTTAAATATTTTATTCCATGAAAAAATAACGTATGTTGGTCGGAAATAATTGGAGAAAGGTACCATCTCAATTTTATCTTGTTTTTCGTTCATTTTACAAACCCCCACCCCATCTTTCCAGTTATTGAGATGGTACCCTCCTTTTCTTTATTTTGAAAATATATAAGGATAATTTGTAGCGATCTCGGTGATAGCGTGAATTATTTTCCTTAGATCTAAATATTAATTTATCAATTCTAAATTAAACTTAAGAAATTTCTTAAATTTTTAGTGAAAAATATGGTAGCAAGGTGAATTATATGCAGACATATGACATTGTTATTGTGGGTGCTGGACCTGCTGGATCAGCCGCCGCTAAAATCGCTGCAGAACAAGGCATGAAAGTAGTTTTCTTTGAAAGAGGTAATTCTCCAGGCGAGAAAAATGCTTCTGGCTCAGCTATTGAAATGCATGCTGCACGAGAAATTATTCCTGATTTCCCACATGAAGATACTCCTCTTCAAAGGGCAGTGGAAGGTGGATCTTTTTGGCTGCAAAGTGAAGAAGGTCTTTTATGTCTTAATGCCTTTATACAGGCATGGAGTACTGAAAAAAATGATGTAAAAGCATATACAGTCTATAGAAATGAATTTGACAAATGGTGGGCTGAGAAAGCAGTCGAAGCTGGAGCGAAGCTTATAACAAAAACTCTCATCAGTGATATAATCAAGGAAAATGGAAAAGTTATAGGAGTTCAGACGGAAAAAGGCGAAAAATTCTTTGGTAATGTGCTGATTGGAGCCGATGGAACCAATTCTAAGGTTGCTATTAGAAGTGGTTTTAGAGGTCCTTGGAAACCAAACGAAGTCGCATTATGTGTTAAATATGACTACCCACTTCCAAAAACCACTATCGATCAATTTTGGGGTGGGTTCAGCGAAAATTCTTGTAAATTAGATCTTTATTTTGGTCAATCAATGGCCCCTGCAGGTTATTTATGGATTTTTCCAAATAAAGAATCCATTTCCATCGCTACAGGCACAGGACTCCAAGAGATGCTGAATGGGGGTGAAAATCTGAATTATTACATTCATCAGTTTCTTCAACATACCATTCTCGGGCGGATATTAAAAAACGTAAAACCTCGATATTACATAAGCCACGAAATCCCCTATCTACTTACTTATCCTACCAAACCACTTGAAGTATGTCGCGATAATGTCTTAATTGTAGGCGATGCTGCAGGAAGTGTATGTAATTTTGACGGAGAAGGGTGGGATAGTGCTGTTATTGGAGGAAAAAAGGCAGCCGAAATTGCTATTGATGCAATAAGTGATGGCGATACAAGTAAGCAATCATTTCAACCATATCAAAAGTGGTATAATTCTTATGTCCTCTCAAACTTGGATTGGGGTTGGAGAATTGGACATTGGCTGTTCAATGAAGCAGGTTATGAGCAATTAGCTAATCCATTACTAAAAACATTTGCAACCATTTTCGATCATCCGCATATCGACCATATAGTTCCTTCACTCAATAAAAATTTATCTCAACTTCTGCCTCTTCTAGGAACTCTTATGCTCCTCGGGAAACTACATCTGAAACCATATGCGGACTTATTGGGTTCATTGGTATAGGAGGTGAAAAAATGACTGATTATGAGTTTGTAGGCGAAAAATTACGCCAAAAAATCAAAGGGCTTTTTGAAATAATCCCAAAACAAAAGCATGTTTTCATTGATGAAGTACGATGTAATGGCTGTGAAAATTGCTATATTTTTTGTCCTGGGGGATGTTTTACAATGGAAGATGGAATTGCAAAAGCTACGCATATAGAGGACTTCTGTCAAGAATGCGGAACTTGTGCAAAGATTTGTCCAACTAATGCCATTACTTATAAAGAACCTGAAGGTGGAACCGGTATAATTCGAAGATTTAGTTAGCTTATATAATTAAAAAAGATCAAGAAATTGCTCTAAAAATATTTACATCTTTTTTTCAATCGTATTTCTAATGTGTTCTTATCAATTTCATAGACTTTAGTAAATTTCCACTCAACTGAACCAACTTTCCACTTTCCATCCGCAGGTCCTAACTCCACTTTGACCACTATTCCCCAAAAGTATTTCTTATATCTTATCGAAATACAAAAATCTCCGAGGGAATAGGCAACAAGTTTTGTTTCCCTTTCCACTTCATAAGCGGTAATAGGCTGAGGACAATGTGAATGATGTCCAATAATCATATCCCATCTTTTAAGAAGTGTTTTTGCCAGTTTAATTTGTTTAGGATTTGGGTAAAGTTGCATTTCATATCCCCAATGGGGATACAGTATATTGAACTTTGATCTTGGATTTAAATAAGCGTTACTATCACGAAGATAAGCAATATATGGTGTGTCAGGTTGGTTAGACCAAGCCGTACAATTTACTATATTTACTTGATTGTTTAAGAGAATTGAAGGCTCATCTCGCCGCCCAATTGTTTTAAATCCATATTCTTTAACCATTTGATATGATTTATTAAATTCAGACCACCCAAAATCCCCTGCATGATTATTCGCAAAGGTTAAAACAAATCTTTCTGGTGGAAATAATTTCTCTAGAGAGGCAAGTATATTTTTCGAATGCACCTGTGCCGCAAAGATTTTTGTCTCTTTGCGGGTTATAGTCCCCTCAAAATTTCCTATTAAAAAATCGACATCCTTAAAAAATGCTATTACTTCGGGCGCGAATGTCAATTTCTTGCCTTCAGTCCTCATTATGTCGCCTACAAAGCCGAGTTTTATTTGAGGGCTAATTTTGTTCAAGACGACTTTTTGTGGAATAAATTTCGTTAATTTCCAGAATTTTCTTGAAGGTCGAATTACATTATGCAAAATCCATTGCAAACCTTCTATTAAATTATAAGGGGTCGAAAACCGCTTTCGAGGGGTATCTACTGCCCACTTATATGTTTTTCCAGCTTGATCTTTATCTTGTATTCCCATAATATTCGCCTATCACAAAATTTATGTTTCATTTAATAGTGACTGGAATCGTTTTTCCCCTTCGGAACCTGATAATGTCAATTCTGCTGCCAAAGTAGTTAGTTTCAATCGTTCCATATGATTTGCCTGCATACTTCTCCGCATCGTATATTTTGCTAATTGTAAAAGAAATAGAGTTTTTCTCGCCAGATTTTTAGCAAAAGCAAGGGCTTCCGCAAATAATTGTTCATGAGGGACGACACGTGTTACTAAACCCATTGTATAAGCTGTGTCCGCGTTGATACGTTTTCCAGTCAAGACAAGTTCCATTGCACGCGATATTCCCAGAAGATCGATCGGTAAAAACAATCCTCCCCATGTTGGAAGGATCCCTAAATCGATTTCAGGGAATCCAAATACTGCATTCTCTTTAGATGCGAATCGAAAATCACATGAAAGTGCTAATTCAAATCCTCCTCCTAAGGCGAATCCATCAATTACTGCGATTGTCGGTTTTGGGAAATTCTGTAGATATGATAAAGTTTCAACGAGCCCTTGCCGATTAACATTTTGCAAAGTTTTGGGATCTTTTCCTTTCGCATATTTTAAATCCATTCCAGTGCTAAACGCTCTTCCTTCACCACAAATTAGGAGCGTACGAATTCGTTTCTCTGCCTGTACTGCTTCTAAATGTATCCTGAGTTGCTTTAGGGTTTCTGGATCTAAGCAATTTAATACTTCTGGTCTATTCAGTTTAATTATACCTACTTTTCCATCTCGTTCAAATAAAACTTTACTAATTTGTGATATTGTCATCTCTATTAAGCTCCATCGCCACACCTAAAATTATATAAGAGAACTAGCAATAAAGAATTAAAAAAGCCTTTCTCAAAACTTTAAGGTGTGCAATTTGGTTTCACGTGAAGATCTCCACAAAAAAAAGGGTGCAAGTCTTCTCATTGCAATGTTCTACATTGAAATCTTCTCTGAATTAATGAAACATTTCGATGTAGGCACTGTTGAGCAAAAATTACGGCAATTGGGTGAAAATATAGCACGAAGCTATTATGAATATTATCAACCGAAAGAATCATCAATTTCTGGATTAGTAAAAGAAATCGCTAGTAATATTGGGGGTATTAAAAAATTTAAACTCACACGTGTAGAAGATGGTTTCATTGTTTCCATTTTTGATTGCCCTCTCTGCCTCGAAGAGATTGAAATTGAAGGCCCCCATTACTGTATTTCAAATATGGCAATCTTAGAAACATTAGTAAATCTTACCCTACAAGATCGCCCCCATAAATTTCGCTACAAACAAATTATAGGTGATATCATCAGCAGCAAATCATCTGGCGCAGAAAAATGTGTTTATCATTATCGGCTTGTTGAAAAATGATATTAGAAGGATAAACGGGTGAGATGATTAAATGAGCCCTATAAAAAAAGAAAAAGTTGGATTGCGCGAAAAGTTACTAGCCGCATTAGGCAAAAGAATAATGTATTGGCGCGCAAAAAAAGTTCCTCAACTTTTAATCAATTTATCTTACCGTGAAACTATCCGTTTACTTATCGAACTTTATGGTGATGCTGGCTCCGCACTTAAAGCAATGTTTCAGTTAGCGAGAGATGCAGGACCTGATTTCCTGAATGAGTGGGTTGAATCTGCCTCCCCTATCTTCTCAAAACATGTAGGTGATCACGCACTCTGGATTAAAAGTGGTTATTATGGCTTTACAGGCGACCATATAACTTATATTGAATATTTCCCTCCCGAAAAAGAAGGTGACCCGCATCGCGTAGTCTGGCGAATTGATAAATGTTTTCTTTGCGCAGGATTAGATCAAGATAATACTATCGATATTAAAAAAGAAGACCTTAAAGATTTTGGATGGGGTGCTGCTATCGCAGGAATTTTCACCGCTACAACTAATATGATTAATGAATATGCTGGTATTGAATTTACTTGTCATGTTCGCGAGACGAAATGCCTCTTAAAAGGCGATCCATATGGGGAATTCGTAGCTGAATTCTATCCAAAAGAAAAAGATGCAGAAAAACCCTAACTGATTTTATTTATACCTCTACTAATGTCTGCCGTCTTCTATACTGTATCGCTAAATCTTTTTCAAAAAATATGATTTTATTTCACTTTCAGATTCGAAAAAAACCGCGCGGAATTTCAAAGAAAATTTTTTTCAAATCACAAACAAAAAATTTATATATCTATCTCGAAAAAATCTACCCACTTCTGAGTAACCATAAGATTTTTCATTTTGAAAATTATATCAAAATATTCTCAACAATAAAATAAAAATCATAAACTATAAATAAAAAATGAAATTTATTCGTAATGAACAAGGTTGAACAATTTTGGGTCATTGGTTTTTTCTTATAAATCAATTATTTTCAAGTGAGGTTTGATCTCGTGGTTGTTACTAAAACACGATCTCATCAAAAATTAGATACAGAATTGCATGACAAACATACATGCCCAGAATGTAATTCTACAGAAATTATTAACGATACGTCGCGCGGCGAATTAATCTGTTCGAATTGTGGTATCGTTATCTCCGAACGGATTATGGATAATGGTCCTGAATGGCGCGCCTTCACAAATGATGAGCGCGAGAAACGAAGCCGTGTGGGAGCCCCAACAACTTATACCGTTCATGATAAAGGGCTCTCTACAGTAATTGATTGGCATGATAAAGATTCTTTTGGAAAAAAATTACCCCCAAATCGACGCGCCCAAATATATCGTCTCCGAAAATGGCAAATTCGCACGCGAGTTCATTCATCTATAGCCCGCAATTTGGTCATAGCTATGAACGAGCTCGACCGCCTGGCATCTCAATTGGGGATTCCTAAGAGTGTGAAGGAAACATCTGCTGTAATATATCGGCGAGCTATTGAACGTCGAATAATTCGGGGACGCTCTATTTCAGCAATGGTCGCCGCTGCAATTTACGCCGCCTGTAGAATTCGAAAAGTCCCAAGGACTTTAGATGAAATTTGTTCTTATACTAACATTAAACGAAAAGAATTAGGGCGGAGTTATCGTTTAATTGTAGATAATTTGAATATCCATATGCCCATTGCATCACCCATTGACTATGTTTCCCGCTTTGGTGAAGAATTAGAACTGTCTGGACGTGTTCAACAAAAAGTTTGTGAGTTATTAGAGAAAGCTCGCGAACATGGATTGACTGCAGGTAAAGATCCTACTGGACTAGCTGCGGCATGTATCTATATTGTTGGGATCCAAGAAGGCGAACGACGAACACAACGGGAAATCTCCAAGGTCGCCCATGTTACCGAGGTAACTGTTCGGAATAGATACAAGGAACTTGTCAAAAAGTTAAAATTAAAAGTTGAAGTCTAACTTTACCTTTGTTAATTGATGGATCCCAACCAATTTTCGTCCCACTAAATAAAGGGACTGCGATCCAAGACTAATCTCCATTTTTTAGGCGTTATGAAACGATCTAGTATGTATTTTTGTATTTCGGCTAAAGCAATGAGATCTTCAACTAACTTATGGTTATTTTTATAGTTTCTAAAAAAAAATATTTTCCCTTGAATTATCCTGCTATCCCTTTTCTTTCACCTGTGAAAGGAAATGAGGAAATATTTCAAAAATACTATTCCAGGCAACCTTTAAATTCCGACACAATGGCTGAATATTCTCTTTATATTTCTCTAAAACGGGAGTTTCCTCTTGCAGAATTGCGTCAGCTGCCTGCACTGCGCTTGTTAGAGCAGGGGAAATTCCTTCTGCGAATATATTATAAAGTAGAGCCGCTTCCCCTATTAAAAGAATATTTCCTTTCCCAAATAGGTATTTAAATTGTGAAGTCGTATCGAAGAAGACAGGGGCTATACACGCCTCTCGATAAAGCAGTTTTTCTCCTTTGAAGCCAAAAGCTTCCTCAAGATATTCTTGAAATGCATTAAAATACTGAGGAATTGTTTTTCCTTGCTCTGCTGCAGTTCCCACAACAAGATATTTTCCTTTATGTCCTGTTTTGACATTGAACCAAGCAAAAAATTCAGTGAATTCTGGATCGAGAAATGAGTAAAAATACTCAGGATCTAAGTCAATAGTCCCTTTCCAATAAGTTTGATAAGGTTGAAACCATCTCATTTGTAAATTTGGATATAATTTTTTTCTAACGAAACTCAATCCTCCATCTGCTCCTATCAAAAAGCGAGTTTCTTGTTTTTGTGTGCTAGAAGCTCCTTTCAAGCCGACTTCAATATGGTCTTTCTTTTCTGAGAAGCTAATTACCTCAGTATAATCCCAAATTTCTGCGCCTGCTTCTGAAGCTTTGATAGTAAGCCAAAAATCAAAAATATTTCGCCAGACGTTATGTGATTTTTCTCGGAATTTTTGAGGAGGCTGAGTTCTGGTTGGATAAACTTGAATTCCCTTGATTATTTTAGGATGACAACAAATGACAGGTGGAATATCACCAATTTCTTTTTTGAGGATCCGTTGCGAAAAGGAACTAATAAGTCCCGAACACATTTTATGTCGAGGTAATTTCTTCTGTTCCACAACTAAAACTTTCAAATCTGCATCTGCTAATTTTTTCGCAAGTAGAGAGCCAGCGGGACCTGCGCCCACAATAATAACATCATACATTAATCTTTAACCACCTAAAATTTCTTTTATTAATTAAAGTTTTAAATTATCTTTTTGAAAAAACTTAAGAGAACCATCTTTTAAAGATATTGCGAATCCGTTCTGGAGCTCTCGTAATATTGTTTAGTGCCTGCCCTATGGTATCTGGTAAAGGTCGTTGAATTTTCTTTTCTGATAATAAATACTTTGGGATACTGGAAACGAATTTGATATCCGTCTTTAATAAAATAAAGACTTTGTCATGCGCTTGAATTTCTGTGATGATATCATACTCTTTTAAAAATTCGAGATTAGCTAAAGCCAAATCGCGAATTTCTTGACTCAGCGCTTCCTCAAAATCGGTTTTTAAAAATACGCCTCCCTCACGTAACATTGAAATAATGATGTAATTGATATTATCAAAGATAATTCGTGAAAGAAATACGGTATCTCGCCTTGTAGGCTTATATTTACGGAAATAACGCTGAATTTCTCCTTCATATATCTTCAATAAATCTGGATATAGATTTTCAAGCGATTTGAGCTTTTCTAATGTTGCGGATGGCGTAATGCGATATACACTTATTTCCTTCAAGAGAATAATATGATTTTCTCCAGCAATTTCATTCACAATTGCAAGTCCTGAATCTATCAAGGGTGATATGAGCATTAATGGATCAATATTTTTTCCTAAATATGTAGAAATCCATGAATGAAGTTCGCGTAACTCCATAGATCCCTCCGAAAGTTTCTCAAGGAGTCTAACACGATTGTAATCGCGCAGAATGTTTGCAAATTGAACTTCTGAGGTAACGCCCCGATATTCTTCGATACAGACTCTATATACTTCTTCTACCCATTTATGGAGATATTCATGCATCTCTTCTATTTCTTCTAGATTATCTTTGACCCCATACCCAACTTTATAGAATCCCATCGAAACGCGGGGTTTTTTAGCCAGTTTATCAATCATATCAGAAAGTCTGAATGAAATAAGATTTATTGTTTCTTTCGGGGGCATTTTCATAAAAACAATAGAAACGAGACACATTTCTACCTTCCCACGTGCCCATTCAGATGGAAGCTCGAAATAATAGTGAAGCGCTTTGAAATCTGGATAAGATCGCGTGAAAAATCCTTGTTCAAAATTTAATTCCAATTCTTTGCTGATTCGATATTGCTGTGTTTCATCGAGTATATCTTCTGGATAACAAGCAAAGGGTTTTGGACCAATTTTACTATGGAAATAGGAGAGTAACACGCAACTTTTATCGAGTTCTTGGATTTGTTCTTTAACATCTGTCATATTTTGAATCGCTTGATACCGGCTAACAAATTCTACCAAATTAAAATAATATCGTGATAGAATATAACGGCGTCGATCCTTTTCAGCAATCAGCTCCTTAGCTAGATTTTCGAGATCTTGCTGTAATTTATCTATATTTTGATAAAAAAAGTTTGATGCATTTTCATTGATTAGAAGTGTAATGGTGGACGTTATGGTTTTCCCTGGCTCGCTAACAGGGTCATCAAAGAAATAAGTTAATCCGAGGGCTTTATGGGCAGGAAATGGAAGAATAGAAACCTTACCCGCCCACTTCCCTCCCCCTACAGATATATAAGAAGTAAATTTAATAACAACCTCAAGAACCTTATTATAAGATAATGATTCAGGAAAATATGCTTGAGGTTTTGGTCCTAATTCTGAAAGCGTTGAGAAAATCACTCCTTCGAGAATTTCTTCCGCTATATCTTTTTTTTCTTGCTCCACTATCCTACCTTCGTATTACAATTAATTTTTCTCTTAAAATTCCAGTCATACCTTTTTTATTTTCTTATTTATTCCATAAAACTTTTATTATATATTCTCTTAAACATTTAAGAGTCCCTAAATTACTTTTATTTCTTACCTATTATTTCTACTCGCTCGTACTCTCCTTCTTGCACTCTCAGAATTGTCCCTTCATTATTTACTTCTTCAGTATGCCCCTGAATACTAACTTAATCAATTTCTCAGAAAGGGACAAGTCTTATTGAGCTTTTAGTATTAATTCATTTAAAATTTAACATTTAAATTTTTGGAATTTATTTTTTTAGTAATAAAAGAATTAATTGGTTTAAATCAAAGCTCTTTATAAAGGACAAATATAATGTATCATGAAATAGCTGGTCTGTAAAATGGATGAACAATTTGAAAAGCCGGATTTAGTTACTATGGGACATATATTAATGGATATCCGGGCTTACGTAGAACGATTTCCACTACCTGATATTTCAGTAAAAGTAAAGGGTGCAATTCAGTACAGCCCAGGCGGTTCTGCAACAAATACTGCTGTTGCTGCAAGAAGATTAGGGGTAAAATCATCAATCTGCTCAATTCTTGGATTTGATGACTACGGAATGTCAATAATCAAATCATTAATTGAAGAACGCGTTGATGTCTCTAATATTAAAATCAATTACCTCAAATCAACAGGTGTTTCAATCTTACTTATTAATGAAGAAGGAACTCCGATTATTATTCAAACATTAGGCGCAAATGAACCTTTTCCACTCAGCTATTTGAATAGAACATGTATTGAAGAAGCAAAACATTTACATATGACTGGTACTGACCTAAATGCTCTGAAAGAAGCTGCTAAAATAGCTCATAATAATCCAAAAGGAAAAGTAACGGTTTCATTTGACCCAGGCCGCTCAAAATCTCATCTTGGATATGAAAAATTAATGCCCATCCTTGAAAATGTAGATTATCTTATCATTAATCGCACAGAAGCCTTACGAATGAGTGGGCTTGAAAAATTTCAAAACAAAGATATCATCGAAATAATTGACTATCTGAAATCTAAGATTCCCTCTCATATTTCTTTAATTGTGAAAGGAGGATCTAAAGAGACAATTGTAAAGACAAATGACGAATTTTTTGCAGTACCTCCTTATCAAGTAAAGGTATTTGATACGATAGGCGCAGGTGATGCCTTTAGTGGAGGATTCATTTGTGCTCTTCTGCAGAAAAAATCATTAAAAGATGCGATATTGATGGCACATGCTACCGCAGGATACAAAATTCAGTATGGTGGTGCCCAAAGCTCCCCTACAATTGACCAATTACGCCAATTTATGGCAGAACATAAAGATGAAATTGCCCCTCGCGACTTATAGTGAAAATCACTCTCTTTACCAATTTTTTAATTCCTTAACCATTCATTTAACTCTGCTAAAAAATTGATTCTATCGATTAAATGTTCCAAGCTCTTAATAAATCCAAAAATTTCATCAAATAAATGACCAAAACATCTCGGCCCAATTACTATGTGAAGTATTCCAACTTTTCGTTTCAGAATATATTTATCATTTTCGTAATGGTTTTCAATTATATTTAGTAATTTTTCTAAAACATCATTCCTTATACCATTTAAATGATTTATTTCTTGAATAATTTTTAATATTAAATCTTCAAGATAATCTTCATATAACATAAAATCTACATTTATCTCTGTTATATGCTGAATATTCTGTTCTGCTTTGACTACATCTTTTTCTGCATCTTTATCGGCTATAAACATAATAGAATCAATAGTTTGATTATTTTTTTAAGGGCATCATTGAGCGGCCTAATCCCCTCTCCAATAACTCTAAAATTATCCTTCCCTCCAACACTCAACAGTAATATTTTGCATTTATTAATAGAAATGATTTCTACTTTTGCCATTTCCGAATTTTCTGCCAGTAAATTTTTGAAATTACTGATTAATTCTTTATTTTCTTTAGTTTCTATTTTACCATCCATTTGTTTAATTAGAAAACTTCTAAAAAATTGTAAATCATTATAACCTTCGAACAATAGGAGTTTCACCTTAAATCAACTCCTATTTTACTTACTGCTGCATACGCTTCAGAGAGATTGTATGAAGTATGCTCAATTATACCTTTTCGCAATTTTGTAAAATTAAAAATTTTTAAGTCTATATTTTTTTCTTCAAGGATTTCTGTAATGGATTGAAACGAGATGTGAATGTTGATTTCCCGT
>SUPS01000108.1:7242-12814 GCA_005191415.1 Candidatus Helarchaeota ASGARD archaeon Hel_GB_A | reverse complement strand
ATATTGATCTATGGCTATCATTTACAAAATCAAGGCTCATATTAGGTATATGAATTTCATAAATAGTCAAACATTATTAACATGAACGTGTGAATTCTTTTTCTCTCTCTCAGATATTTTTACATTACTGTTAAAAAAATTTATTAAGTGATTAGGTTTTTCGTACATCAGAAAAAAATGAGAATATAAGATGCGCGAACGTATTATGACAATAAGTGAAATCAAAGATTAAAGCGACAAAAACGTGAAAAGGTTAAAAGATTGAAAATTAATTTCCGACAAAAAGGCATTAGAAACAAATGCCATTATACCCATAATATATTGGAAGTGTTTAGATAAAAATGACAGAAAATTTGGTTTTAGGAAAAAAAATAGCGGAGGGAAAGACAAAAATTGTCTATGAATCAACAAACGCAAATGAAGTGATTCTGGAATTTAAAGACGATATAACGGCAGGAGACGGCTTAAAGCATGATGTAATCCCAGGTAAAGGATATCTAAATTGTGCGATCTCTGCTAAATTATTTGAAGTTTTAGAAAGTGCAGGGGTTCCAACACATTTTATCAAATACATTCCTCCAAACTATTTAATTGTCCGAAAGGTTACGATGCTGCCTGTAGAAATTGTATGTCGGAACATTGCAGCAGGCCATCTCCTCCAACGATTTCCAGTAAAAGCAGGAGACCCTTTAAATCCTCCATTAGTCGAGTTTTTTTTGAAAGATGATGAACTTCATGACCCCATGCTCAATGATATGCACATGGCATATCTAAAACTTGCGAATCGTGATGAATGTGATGAAATTCGTAAAATTACACTACAAGTCAATGACGCGCTGAAAGAATTCTTTGCCTCTAAAGGTATTATCTTAGTTGATTTTAAAATTGAAGTAGGACGCGATGGTTCGGGTAGATTTTTAGTAAGTGACGAAATCAATGGTGATAGTTGTCGTTTATGGGCGGAAACTGAAAAAGGTAAAATATTTGATAAAGATGTCTATCGAAAAGGCGGATCTTTAGAAGAGGTAAAGAATGTATATGTAACATTATATAAAAAATTAATAGGACAAGAGCCTAAATATTAGGTGAGTTAGTGCCAGAATACATTGTAGAAATCGTAATCGAAAATAAACCTGCCGCACGAGATCCTGAAGGGCAAACTGTTCAGAAAGATTTGATTAATAGAGGAGGGTATGATATGGTGACTTCAGTTCGATCTGGCAAATATTTTCGAATGACAGTAAAGGCATCGAATGAAAAAGAAGCCAAGGATATTGTTTTTAAATTAAGTAATGATTTACGCATTTTCAATCCTGTAGCACACATCTGTACCATTACCGTAAAAGGAGAAAGGTGAGTAGAAGGCTTTCATGAATGGGTATTAAAGTCGCAGTTATTCAATTTCCAGGCAGTAATTGCGATCTTGATACAGTTTATGTGCTAAAAAATGTAATGCATATAGACGCCGATTTGATATGGCATGCATATTTCAAGGATGCAGAATTTGATGCGGCAATCTTACCAGGGGGGTTCTCCTATGGTGACCATCTCCGAGCTGGAATAATTGCAGCCTATAGCCCTGCTATGCAGATTATTAAAGAAATGGCAAAAGAAGGAAAACCAATTTTAGGAATATGTAACGGTTTTCAAATCTTAGTTGAATCAGGATTATTACCTGGGGCGCTGCTCCAAAATGATTGTTTAACTTTTGTCTGTAAGTGGGTATATTTACGGACGGAATCAAGTAATTCTGCCTTCTCAAACCGAATTAAGAAGGGAACTGTATTACGAATCCCAATCGCTCACGGAGAAGGGCGTTATTTTAACAGTGAAAAGGCTCTAAAAGAATTAAATGAAAATGATCAAATTATTTTTCGATATTCAGATGCAAAAGGAAATGTGACATCTGAGGCAAATCCCAATGGGGCGTTTGAAAATATTGCAGGAATTTGTAATCTAGACCGTAATGTATTAGGAATGATGCCACATCCTGAAAGGGCAAGCGAACCAATAATAAGTCCGTTTCATAGCAACGATGGAATTTTTATTTTCGAATCTTTAAGACATTTTCTCGAGGGAAAATAAGATGCCGATGGTTTCTGGGGTTCATGTTGATTTAAAGCCGGAAGAAGTAGAAAAAGTCAAGAAGATGCTAGGACGAACCCCCAATATGGTTGAAATCGGTATGATTGATATTATGTGGTCAGAACACTGTTCTTACAAGAGTTCTCGGCCAGTATTAAAGATGCTCCCTACAGAGGCGCCCCATGTTCTCATTGGTCCCGGCGAAGATGCGGGCGTGATTGATATTGGGGATGGGTTAGTTGTTACATTTAAAATCGAATCCCATAATCATCCTTCGGCTATTGTTCCATATGATGGGGCTGCCACAGGAATTGGGGGAATCGTACGGGACATTTTATGTATGGGCGCACGCCCTATTGCGCTTCTAGACCCACTTCGCTTCGGTCCCCTCACAAGTGGGCAATCTCGTTGGTTATTCGAATATGTTGTAAAGGGAATTGGAGATTATGGGAATTGTATTGGCGTGCCGACCGTTGGGGGCGAAGTCGAATTTGATGAAAGTTTTGAGACAAATTGTTTAGTTAATGTGGCTTGTATTGGAGTTGGAAAAAAGGAAGATATTAAAAGAAGTATCGCCAACCAAGTTGGAGATAAACTGATTCTCATGGGAGGATCAACTGGGCGAGATGGTCTTGGGGGTGTAACATTTGCATCACGCGTGCTTACAGACAAATCTGAAGAAGACCGTCCTGCAGTTCAAATTGGAGATCCATTTACCAAAAAATTAATAATTGAAGCGACTTTAGAAGCTTTAAAAACGGGCTACGTGCATGGGTTAAAGGATTTAGGTGGTGGAGGATTCACCTGTGTATGTTCTGAGTTAGCAGGGGGTGGTGGAACCGGTGTTGATGTGGATCTCGATAAAATTTTTCTTCGAGAACCAGATATGATTCCTTATGAAATTATGCTTTCAGAATCTCAAGAGCGTATGATGTTTGTAGTCGATCCTCAGGGCGTAGATACCATCATAAATATCTTTAAAAAATTCGAGATACCTTATGCTATTGTAGGAACCGTGACCGACACTGGAAATATTCGGATGCGAAAAGATGGGAAAGAAATTGGGGTATTACCAGCTAAATTATTAGACGATGCACCTGTCATTTACCGAGAAAAGCGAAAACCTGCCTATATAGATTGCTTAAAGGGAATAGAACCACCACAAATGCCTCCAAATCTGGATGAAATAATCTATCAACTGTTAGGATCGCCGAATATTGCCGATATGAGTTGGGTCTATCGACAGTATGACCATGAAGTTGGTGTTCGGACAATTATTAAACCTGGGCAGGCTGATGCTGCTGTATTACGAATTTTAAATACCAATAAAGCAATTGCTGTCGCTACAGACTGTAATTCAAGGCATACTTATTTAGACCCTTATCATGGAGGGGCAGGAGCAACGGCAGAAGCTTGCCGAAATGTGGTCGCTACAGGCGCTAAACCTCTTGCAATGGTTGATTGCCTTAATTTCGGCAATCCTGAAGATCCAGAAATCTTTTGGACCTTTGTTGAGACGGTTCGCGGCATTGCCGATATGTGCAAAGGATTAGACCTACCTTGTGTAGGAGGGAATGTGAGTTTTTACAATGAAGATGCTGTAACAAAAAAAGCTGTAAAACCATCGCCAGTAATAATGGTTGTCGGACTTTTAGATGATCAAACTAAAGCGATGACCATGGACTTCAAGCAGAGCGATGATATTATAGTACTTCTTGGTGATACCTTTAATGAACTGGGGGGATCTGAATATTATCATTTTATTCATCAGATTGAAGGCGGCATTGCACCCCAAACGGACCCAGGGCGAGAAAAAAACGTGCTTACCTGTGTTTTAGAAGCAATTAACAAAAAGATAGTTACTGCCGTGCATGATTGTTCCAAAGGTGGACTAGCAATCGCACTTGCAAAAATGTGTATGAAAGGGAATTTGGGGGCAAAAATTGATATTTCTTCGATTAACTCAAAAGAGTTACGACTTGATTTACTTCTCTTCTCTGAATCTCACTCCCGATTTATTCTTTCATGTGAAAAATCGCATATAAATATGATAAAAGACCTTGCAAAGAGCTATTCCGTCCCTTGTTATATCCTTGGGCAAGTAATCAAGGAACCCCTCTTTGAAATAGCACATAAAACAGGGAAAATTACCTGCGATTTAGAGAAGATGAAAAAAATTTGGATTGAAACAATACCAAAAATTATGGGTGGTTTAAATGAAGAATAAATGTAAGAATAAATGTATGAGATTGTGTAAATTAAATAAAATTCATGATGCCTGTGGGGTTGTTGGGATTTTTTCGAGAGATAAGAATAAACATGTAGCACGCGATGTGTATCACGCACTTTTAACCTTACAACATCGAGGTCAGGAAAGTGCAGGCATATATACATTCGCAGGAAATCTTTTAAAAGGAATTAAGGGGATGGGACTAGTTTCGGAAGTCTTCAATAATAATACTCACAATTTGCAAGGTCTCTTTGGCAGTTGTGCCATAGGACACGTGCGATATTCAACAGCTGGGCAAAGTACTTTAGAAAATGCCCAACCATTTATCTTTGAATCGCCTCATATGAAATTTACAATTGCTTTAAATGGTACATTGACCAATTTTATTCAGCTTAAAAAAGAATACCGGGAAATGGGACATGTTTTCAATACCTCAACCGACACCGAAGTCATTGCGCATGTTATAGCATCCAAGGTCCTAGAGACTGGCGATTATCTTGAAGGGATTAAAGAATCTATGAAGATCCTTGATGGATCATATTCAATGACTCTACTGAATGATAAAGGAGAACTGTACGGGATTAGAGATCCCATTGGTTTCAAACCATTATGCATTGGTCGGACACCTGATGATAAATATGTAATAGCATCTGAGAGTGTTGCTATTGATGTCCTACGGGGACGTTTGATTAAAAACTTTGAACCTGGTGAGATTGTCCAGATCGATGTGGATGGAAAACTTTCCTTCGATATGGGACCTAAAGCGCATCGACATGGCTTCTGTGTCTTTGAATTCGTCTATTTCGCCCGTCCTGACACCCGATTTGATCACATTTGCGTATACGATGTACGCGAGAAATTAGGAATGAATCTGGCTAAGACGCATTATGTGGATGCTGATGTAGTTATTCCTATTCCTGATTCAGGACGCACCGCAGCCTCAGGCTATGCCATCGAATCTGGAATTCCATTACGCGAAGGATTGATGAAAAACCGATATATCCATCGCACATTTATTATGCCTGGCCAATCGCTACGTGATTATGCTGTATATCTTAAATTGAATCCTGTAGTAACTCAAATTGCTAATAAAGAGGTGGTATTAGTCGATGATAGCATCGTACGTGGGACGACCTGTCGGCAAATTGTGAAACTATTGAAAGATGCAGGCGCACGAAGGGTTCATCTCCGAATAAGTTGTCCCCCATTAATTGCTCCTTGTTACATGGGTATCGATTTTCCCAATAAAGCAGATCT
>SUPS01000108.1:0-6938 GCA_005191415.1 Candidatus Helarchaeota ASGARD archaeon Hel_GB_A | reverse complement strand
AGATATTGAAAACCTAAACTAAAAAGAGCAATTTCAACAGGTCGCAACAGAATACTATATTTAGGTAAAAATTTAAAGCGTCGTTTTTCTACCTTTTTCTTCATAATTCGTGGAATGAGTTTCGCAATTAATTTCGGTTCATTTTTCTCCGAAAAGATCCCCTTTCGATTAAAGCCTTGTTGGTATTTATTAGTCCTAAGAGCTGAACGGAAATCTCGATAGTTCCAAAGAATCCAACCTGCGATGTAATCCTTTGAGTTAAATGTTTCAATGGAATGGGTGATAATTGAAGCTTGCTTTTCTTCAGAAAATTTCTCATAGGCTTCAGAATGGAACTTATATTGCGCACCTGCTCCAAACTCAGTAATAAGCCATGGTCGATTAGGAGCGGTCTCATATATTGAATCAAGAATAAAATTGAGATTCCGCTCACTTCCTAAATACCAACCTAAGTATAAATTAATGCAAGGTATGTCCGCTTTAATACGGAGTTTATCTGCAAACATTCGATTTGAAACGTAAGTAATAATCCGAGAAGAATCGAGTTTCCTCGCATATTGCATGAGGCGATTTATGAAATTATAACAATTCCTATGTTCGACTGGAATCTCATTCCCAACAGACCATAAAATGACCGAAGGATGGTTAAAATCGCGGAGAATTAGGGATTGTAACTGGTACGCTGCAGATTTCAAGGATTCAGGATTGGCAAAATCACAATACCAATAGACAGGAATTTCTTCGAGTATTAAAAGTCCGAGTTCATCTGCTAATTCAATTAAAGTTTCATCATGAGAATAATGGGCAGTTCGCAAGGTATTAAAACCCAGCTTTTTAATCATCTTTAAATCTCTTAAACGATCTTCTTTCGGTATCGTCCGCCCATAAGGTAATAACTCTTCATGGAGACTGATTCCCCGAATTCTAATCTTTTTATGATTCAGATACAAACCATCTTGCCTAACTTCAATTATTCGTATCCCTATGCGTTCATTGATAGAATCTTCTCCATCCTGAAGATGAGCGTGAAATTGGTATAGATTAGGGGATATCGGTGACCATAAAGCAGGATTAGGAATAATTACATCAAACTCACCCAACTTTGTGGGAGTTTTACTTTCACCATTTGCGATTGATTGATTATTCTGAAAAATTTGCCATCTTATCTTTGATTTCTGGGTCAATTTATATTTTATCTTTAAGATGGCAGAATTAGAGCCAAGTTTCTTAGTGAAGATTTGAATCCATTGGAAATGAAGTTTCGGGAGAATGTGTAAATCAATATCGCGATAAATACCTCCCCAATTGAACCAATCAAAATATTTTGCAGGAATCCGTTCGAATTTTCGGATGTTTTCTACCTCTACCGCAAGATAATTTGTTTTTTCTAAAATTTTTTGGGGTATCTTCAATTTAAATGGTACAAATCCTCCTTGATGATCTCCTAGATAACTTCCATTCACCCAAATTTTGCAGGAATAGTTCACTCCTTTAAATTCAAGATAATACTCTTTAGTAGAATCTGGTTCCAGTTCAAACTGTCTAAAGAACCAAAAAAAACCTTCAAAACGATCATATCGAGGGATCCCATCTTCGACAATAGAATTCCAGCAACAAGGAAGCTCATATGAAGATAAGAGATCCCAATTTTCCTTAATAAATAGGGGATTATGCCAATTTTCGTGTTCCCCGAGTTGTTCGGCATCACATTTATATTTCCATGTCCCATTTAAACTTACTTTCATAAACTATGCTACTGAGATGTTGATTCATATGTCTTGTCTACCTTTTAAACTAAAGATTAATTGATTAGAGAACTTTTTTATTAAAAGAATTAGTAATCTCCCATATATTATTGTAAATAGAGGATTAATTAATGAGTAAGAAAAAACCAAATAAAAAGAAGAACTATGATTTAAATAGAGGTGATTTTTCATCAGATGATTGCCGTTTATTCCGTCTATTAATTGATTATCCTTTAGAATCTGTCGAATTTATAGCCAAAACTATAGGAGAGCGCGATTTATCTTCTTTTTACTATCAAATTAATAAATTTTGTAAAAAATATCGTTGTCGTAGTCAAATTCAGGTCTTAAATTGGGAACTTCTTGGATTAAATTCTTTTTTCCTTTTAACAGAAGAAGTTTTCGAACATCCTTATGTTATTCGACAATATGAATTATTAGGTGATACTTCAGTCTATTTAACTCAATGTGTTGCACCCGATTTGAGGCATATCAAGGACTATTTTCCAGAATTTTATCAAATTACAAAAACATATCGTCCCACTAATGATGTAGGGTTATTACGTAATGAATACCAAATGATTTCATTTGTAGATGAATGGCTTTTAGGATTAAAAGAGATTATGGTTGAGAAAGAGATTGGGGATATTATTTACGAACAGGATCTATTGCCCGTAAAATCTCTCAATATAACTAAAACATTTCTTGAAAACTTACGTGAAATTTATCTCCATGATAAAATAGGGCGGTTCGATGCACGGTTAACATCCCAAATTAACCTCATAAAAAGTTTAAAAGGATTTTTATCTATCTATCTTGATTTAAAAATACCCAAAATGGTTGATTATCTTCTAATACTAAATAAAATCAGAAATCCTAAACTTTTCGTAGGAGGTTTTCTTGGAAAATTTCCGCTTCTAGAGCTTTATGAAATACCAAATGGGCTCATTTGCCGGTTCCAAATTCCAGAACCTCATTATTCAAAATTTAGTTTGGAACTTTTCACCCATATGCAAAAACTTTGCATACCTTATCTGTGGCTCCTTTTAGATGATAAACGGATATTCAATTTACAAGAGCAATATAATGGAACTGAATGGATTCCGTTTAAAACATAATTGTGGTGGATGAATTTGCCTGAACTCGACCTTCCTATAGTAGATCTCCGTGAGTACGCCCAGAAAATCCGCAATTATTTTAACATAACAGATGTTCCCGATGAAGAAATCGATTATGACTCAATGGAACATATTCCAAAAGAAATTGATCGCCGTCGAAGGCTGTTTCAATATTTTATACCGGATGTTTTTGAGCCAGGACAATATGATCGGCGAGCTGATCTAATTGATGGCTGTATTTATTTCCTTGAAGTTGCTGAAAAAACAGGTAATCAATCAATCGTATATAATCTTTGGACGAAACGTACTAAAATTAGACAACAGTTCAAAACAGAAGATGTAGAGCAAGACACTTATGGCTATATGTTTTATCATCCCATTTTATCAGTTATTGGCATGGGACACTATCTGGACTATCTCCTTCCAACACTTGTTAAGCGTATTCGTATCTTTCAGGGATGGAAACAAAAATTGGATCTAAATACCTATTCTATTATTTTCCTCAATTCTTTCAATTCAATAAAACCTACGGAACTAACGGCTAAATTACGTATTTATCTCTGCAAACTTAATAAAGTATTAAAGCGCATTCCCATGCTTGACGCCATCAATTTAAAACGATGTATGAAAGAGTGGGGTTTTAAAAATGTAAATGTATTGTATGCGCAATTAAATAAAATTGGTCTAATAATCCATAATTATTTTGAGAAACGTATTTTCGGATTGGAATCATTCGTATTTTGCTGTCCCTATCCTAATCATGTACGCGTTAGGGTTCGGAAAGGTGCAATAAAACAAGCCTTTGCCACCGGTGGTAAAAGATATATTCAAATGATTTGGACCTTTATTCCGGTTAAAGAAAACTGGAAATTACTTTATCGGAAATTTCCACCTCAAACTCAATGCTATCGTGTGATTAAACTCCCCTCTATTCACCAAGATCCCCTGAAATATTTTAATTCAGAAACACAAGAATGGGTTTTTCCTTGGGATTCTTTTGTAAAAGAATGGCGCGAATCTTTAGATAAAATAATGCATATAACCAAACCTGTTACATTACCTAAGCCTACAGTAAAACCAACAAAAGAATTAATCCAAATTTGTGAAGTTTTGGAAAGTAATGCGAATTTAAAGAATTCAATGCTCCATCGCCATACTAAAATTCCGCTCGATCGAATTACCCAAATACGGTCTGAGTTAGATCAAAAAGCACTTGTGGTAAGAACATTTATCTTTTATTTTCATAATATATCTGATGCAACATCTATTTTTATCCCTGGTATTGAAAGGTGGAAGTATGAACTTCTCTCCAAACTTGGAGAAGCGAGTGTGCATTATCTCATACATGTATTTGAGCATATGAAAGATCATAAGAAATATCTTTCTGGATTTTATCTCCATACTCCTCAACAAGGATTGATGTTTCATAAAGCGGTAAATCGCGCATTTCGTGGCATTTTAAATTATCATTTCGAAAAGCAATTATTTCAAGCCTCATTCAGCCAATCTTGGACAGATTTGTTTGACCCAGAAACTCAACACTGGAAATGGTCTCCTAATAACTATAAAATATTGCCTCTCAAAACTCTATTCCATTAATGAACCTTAATTATATTCTTATAAGAAAGCACTCAAATAAATCTCATAAAATTCTTATAAAAAATAGGTGCTTGCCTCTAAATGAGCCTCCTAGAACTCATACGATACGCGAAGGTCCTGTTTTAGCCACTATCTGTGTAATTATCACACTAAAATTCTTTTTTATGATATAATCAAGAATTTATTTGATGTAACTTTGCATATTTAATATTTCTAATTCCTTTAAAAAGGAAAAGCTAGAAAAGTTCCGTAATATGTAAGATTGATCTTGAAATAGACAACCTCTAATCCAATTAAATTGACTTTTTCCTACTTTATATAAATCATAATTCCTAATATATACATAGGTTAAAACAGAGAGGAGGACTGAACATCTCCTTATATTCTTCTTTTTTGATTCATTTTGCTATGCCATTGCTACTATAATACCGTCACAAAAAATATTGTCAAAAAATATTTAAAATATTCTAAAAAAAAGGGAATTTAGAGGTATTGCGCTTGCAATTTCTCCAATATGTAAATTCGGCTAACGCAAATAAACCGAGGATTAGGTACAGGAACTCAAAGCTAGGGATTCCTCCAGGTTCTTCCTCTGGTGGGGATGGGATGGCGACTACGACGCTTTCACAATTGGAATTTGAGCTATTGGCGAAACCATCTCCTGCCACAACGACATAGTAGTAGGTTCCATTGGTCGCGAGACTATCCGTAAAGTTACAATTCGTAACCATTGCAATTGGGATCAGCCCTTCCACCGATGTGATGCTAGAACTGTCCCTATAAAGATAGTATCTATCAGCTCCCACAACTGTGCTCCAGATTAACGTGATGACCCCATCCGAATCAGGGTTTGGTGAGATGGAATTGAGCACAGGTGATGTAGGTGGAATGGCAACTGTAATGTTTTCACAATTAGAAATCGAACTATTAGTGGTTCCCGTTCCTGCCACTACTACGTAATAGTAATTCCCATTGGTCGTGAGACTATCCGTATAATTACAGTTCGTAACCATCGCGATTGGGGTCAGCCCTTCCACCGATGTGATGCTAGAACTGTCCCTATAAAGATAATATCTATCAGCTCCCACAACTGTACTCCAGTTTAGTTTTATGAGTCCATCCGTATCGGGGTTGGGCAAGATGGGATTTAATACCGGGGATTCAAGCATTCCAAACTTGATTAATGCAAGATCTTTACTACCTGCTCCATAACTGGAGGTAAAACCCGCCGTGTAGAGGATACCATCGCTTCCTACAGCCATACCATAGCCCTGATCGTCTGAAGCGCCGCCCCAGGTAATATTCCACATCTTTGTACCATTAGGATAAAATTTGGCTAATGTAACATCTGCCCCTCCTGCGCCGAAGCTGTGAGCAAACCCTGCCGTGTAAAGGGCGCCATCATCCCCTATCGCAACACTCCAACTTTCATCAACTGCTGCACCGCCCCAGGTATTATTCCAAGCAGCTGTCCCATTGGGATAGAACTTGACCAGCAATGAATCCCTCGAAGCCGTTTCACTGGTAAATGCCATACCTGCTACGTAAATATTGCCATCAGTCCCCACCGCTACGCCATGACCCTCTTCGTTCGCAGGAGTGCCCCATGTCACTTCCCATACTTTAGTCCCATTAGGATAGAATTTAAGCAGTACTACATCATAGCCACCTGCTCCGAAACTCCAAGTCTGCCCCGTCACGTAGATGCACCCATCGCCTCCTACGGCGACACCCCACCCTATATCGAAATCTACTCCGCCCCAAGTGACGTTCCACACCTTGGTCCCGTTCGGATAGAATTTGACCAACGATACATTGTCACTACCTAGTCCTGAAGAATCGGTTTGCCCTGCCACGTAAATTGCGCCATCAAGATCCACCGCCACATCTTTTCCATAATCGTCAAGAGCACTCCCCCATGTGACATTCCATGCTCTGGTTCCGTTTGAATAAAATTTTACTAATGCGACATCAAATCCTACCGCTCCGAACTCATTGGTATCACCTGCCACATAAATGGCCCCATCGCTTCCAACCGCTACGCCCCTGCCTTGCTCAGAAAGAGAATCGCCCCATGTAACATCCCATATTTTCGTTCCATTGGGGTCGAACTTGACCAATGCGAGATCACTAAATCCTTTCGCGAAACTCCAGGTATAGCCTGTCACATAGATGCCCCCATCGGTGCCTATTGCCACTCGATATCCTTCATCACTCAACGAGCCGCCCCAGGTAACATTCCAATGTATAATATTGTTCTCTGTATCCGTACAGACGATTTCAGCCCCATCTTCTGGTGTTAGATACGAATTAATAGGGTAAACATTGAAATATCCACTGCTACTAACCCATAGTATAAAAAATCCGATAGCACTATAGACAAATAATAAGTTCAGAAATCTTTTTTTCACTTTAAAAGCCTTTAAAAAATTATGAAAAATATAAAGAATTATCTTTTATTTATTCCATATAAAAC
>SUPS01000107.1 GCA_005191415.1 Candidatus Helarchaeota ASGARD archaeon Hel_GB_A | reverse complement strand
GGTGAAGGTATTTCTTTCAATATATCTAAATTGTCAGATAGACTTAGGCGCCATCGCAGCACGATTAAAAAACGAATAGAAAATTTATTAAAATATAAAGTAGTTGAGAAACCTTGCGCCCCATTTCATTATTTATATCGTGAATATCCTTTATTTGTTGTAGTATTTGCAGATTTTCCTAATCATCATGAAATATTAGATTGGATAAAAACAGATGAGCATATTTTTGCAGCTTATAGCGTTCGCGAAGAAGAGTACAATATATTATTATTTGAATTTCATAAAAGTCTAACACATTATCAACAATGGCGAGAAGAGTTAATCACAAAAGGAAAAATTCCACCCCGTGAAAATCGTATGGCCTCTACTAGTTTATTTTTCTCAAATGAACTTCAGTTTAAAAATGCGCCAGAAGTAACAATTCAAGTTCTTGAACAGCTTTTTGCTAAAGAAAAAAAAATTGAAATTAATGGTTATCGGATGGATTTATTAGATTTAGAAATTCTGAAGTGTATTTTAAATGGCGAAGGTATTAAAATTAACGAAAATCTTCTCTCAAAAAGGCTTAAAAGTCATCGCAAAACCATAGAGAATCGAATTAAGAAATTAATTGAATCTCAAATTGTTAAAGAACCCCGTTGTCTATTTCCTCAGTTCTTCTTAGCTTCAAATCTTCTCTTAGTCTTTTCTCTCGTAGATATTAGGTCATTAAATGATAAAATTTACGAAGAACTTAAAAAGGATTTTCATATTCCACTCATTTTTAAAGTGAGTATCGGGAAATATAATCTCTTAATATTCAGTGTACATGAATCTATTGATACATTTCTTATTTGGAATATTAATTATCGCGAAACGTTTCCCAATATGTTTGGAATTGAAAAAATAAGTTATCTTTCCCCACGAATGACACTTTATGTTGATTTGCAGAAAGTCTCTCTCGGTATAATAAGACGAAAACTTAAAGAGCTTGAAGATTAGAGAGGGAGAGATAAAAAAAATTTAGGATTGTTTTTTAGCTTCAGCTCTTAAATCCTTTTTTGAAACTTTACCTACTGTTGTCAAAGGAAGTTCATCACGTATTTCTATTAGTTTTGGAACTTCATAAGGAGATAATTTTTCTTTTGCAAAGGCGATGATATCTGCTTTTAGTGTTTCAGGGTCTTGCGGACCTGTATAATCGTCTCTTAAAGTAATAAAGGCTTTTACTAGTTCACTTCCTGGCCGTTCAGGATTGGGAACGCCCACGAGGGCTACAATATCAATGGCTGGATGTTTTACTAGGATATCTTCGACTTTACTACTATATACTTTATAACCAGAAACTATAATCATATCTTTAACGCGATCTACGATTTTAAAATAGCCATCTTCGTCCATTATTGCAACATCTCCTGTATGGAACCAGCCATCCTCGTCAAATGCCTTTTTATTTTCTTCAGGTTTGTTGAGGTATCCTTTCATTACTTGTGGTCCTTTTATAATGATTTCACCTGCTTCTCCTTGCGGCACGTCTTCATTAGTATCTGGAGAAACCAGACGGACATAGGTATTTGGTAGGGGCATGCCTACAGTCCCTAATTTCTTTTTACCAAAGCGAGGATTCATAATCGTCAAAGGGCTAGTTTCTGTTTGTCCATATACTTCTAATAATTTATCTTTTCCAATTACGGCTTCCAACTCATTTATAGATTCAACAGGGAATGGAGATGCAGAGGAAACTGCAAAGTTTAAGTTACTAAAATCAATTTTTTTGAACTTAGGATTTTTTAATAGCAGCTGATAGAGGCTTGGAACATTAACTAGCATATTTGGCTTAAATTTCTCTGCTTCTTTGCAAATATGGTCTGTATCGCGAGGATTAGGGATTAATAATTGTGTTGTACCTTGAAAAATACACATATTGCAGAAAGTTAAACCAGCAATGTGAAAGAAAGGAAATCCACTCAAGGCAATGTCAGTTCCTCTTTCTAATTGAAGCCAAGTCGCTATCTGGATAACATTGCTACAAATATTTCGATGAGTAAGAATACTACCTTTTGGAAAGCCAGTAGTGCCCCCAGTATACATTAGAAGACAAGTAGAATCAGGATTCACTTTTCTAATTTCGAATGAAGTAGGATAATTTTTTAAAATTTCCATAAACTTAATCACTATCTTATTTGGTATTGGTTTTACTTTACCTGAGGGGATTTTCCTGAGTAATTTACCGAAAAATCGTTTCCATGCAGGGAGAAAATCTGCTATGTTTGTGGCAACGATTACTTTTAGATTTGGAAGGTTTCCTGCAATATTCCGAATTCGTGCTGCATAAGCAGCATCAATACAGACTACCGCTTTTGCATTTGCATCTTTTAATTGATATTCTAATTCTTCTTCGGAGAAAAGTGGTGATAATCCAGAAGCAACGCACCCCGCCTTTAAGACGCCTAAATATGTAATTAAGAATTGCGGAGTATTTACAAGCGAAATACCAACTACATCACCTGGCTCAAGTCCATTTTCTACTAACATATTTGCAAATTGGTTAGAATATCGATCAATATCTGCAAAAGTGAAATCAACTCCTAAAAAGTGCGCACATAATCTGTTTGGAAAATCTTTAAATGCTGGTAAAAATAGTTCAATTAAGGTCGTTTCAAATAATTCAGGGTCAATATCCGCCGGAACTCCTTCATCATAATTTTTCAACCATGGTCGAGATTCATAAACCATTCATCCATCTCCTAAAAAGGAAAAAATATAGTTATTTTCTAATTTTGCTTTCTAATCCTTTTTTAATGTTATGGAGAAAGTTCATATAAACAGATAGTAGCAATTCAAAATTCGAATTGAATTCAAAAATCGAATTGAAACTTAGCTTGTAGGGACAAACCAGAAAAAATAATTGACTCTCTATTTCATGTCGTCCTTTCTCGAGTTGTCCTCCATTCCCTCTAAGAGTAAATCTGGATGATATTTCCGAGTATATTCGTCTATTCCGCAAGGGAACGTAAAGAAAATTAGTTCTTCCCATTCTTTTTCGGTCAATAAACTTTTCTTGGGCTCTTCTTCTGGCGAGTCTTTTTCCCGTTTCATATTCTCTACTTCCATAAAAGGCTGTGAAAAAATGATTTTTAGTTACCTTTTCAATAATAAAGAAGGAATTCTGATATAAATTATTAGCTAAATTTTTCCAATCCTCGGTTGCATTATGCAATTGTGCCACGCTCCAGAACATAATATCGTAGTAAATTCAAGATGAATATACAATATTTCGTAAGATTTCGAAAAAAATCAAGGTGTATATCATATTCGTCAAGAATTGCCTTTAAATTCCGCAGCTGGTAACATTTTAAAAACACAAAGCGTAAGACGTAGATAGAGTTTCAAAGGATGCCCGAAGGAAATGTCAAAAATTGAGAGTATCTATAAGGAGATCGAACAGATAGTGGGAAGTGACTTTATTACAAATCAAGATTTTATGAAAGCAGCTTATTCCAGAAATGTTGATCCTGCATTTCCAGATCGTTGGGCAGATATGATTGTGAGACCAGAAACTCCGGAAGAAATCTCTGAAATTGTGCGGATCGCCAATAAATATAGGATCCATATGGTTCCACGTGGAGGAGGAGCTGATCTTGTAGGTGGATCTGTTTCAGAAGGTGGCATTCTTATCGATTTAACAAGATTAAATAAAATTTTAGAAATAAATGAGGATAATTATTATTGTATTGTCGAATGTGGGATTACCTGGGCGGCTTTGCTATCCGAATTACTGAAAAAAGATTTGACTACTGGGATTGTTGGTCCTGGGAGTGGGTATTCTGCAACAATTGGTGGAGGACTTTCCAACAACACGGCGGGATTTGGATCGACCAAGTATGGATTGGTTTCTGACAATTGTTTAGGAGTCGAGGTTGTACTACCTAATCCTCAAGGCACAATTATACGAACAGGTGCGGCTTCTAATAAATATGCTGAACCTTTCTGTAGATATGGTGTAGCGCCTGATTTCACAGGACTTTTCTTAGGAGATGCTGGAACTATGGGAATTAAAACCAAAGCTTTCTTAAAACTTTATCCGAATTCTCCTTTTAAAATACGAAAAAATTATATGTTGAAAAAGAACGATTACAATCTCCTTTTTCAATTAATGCATAAATTGCAGGAAAAAGTTCGTGATGGCTTGCATGACTTATATGTTACGCCGAAATTTGTTGTTGAACTCCTAATTAATTTTGTAAAGAAGAAAAATAAACCTCCTAAACGTCCGCGAATTAAAGGGCCTGTTCTTATGTTTATTCTCGAAGCTTTTGATGAACGAATTCTCGATATCTATATTACTCAAGTAGAGGAGATTTTAAAAGATCATGCACGTCCTTTTGAATGGACAGAAATTGATACAAGTCTGGAAGAATCAAAAGATTGGAAGATGAACTTAAAATTTCCATATAATTACTTTAATAAATTCGTTTCCATTATTCCAGGCAGAATTTCATGTACGACCTGTCATAAAGTTCCAATTGCGTCTATGGTTGAAAAGATAGAAAAAAGTAAGGAATTCGATCTTGCAAACCAAGGTAAATTTCCACCTAGGAGTATGTCTGCCTTTGCAACCTCAATCCATCTCCTCCCTAATGGGCATTGTGTTTTTGCAGGAGGATTTAATGCGGAAAATTCAGATGAACAACGCGCGATTGCTATGGATTTATGGCATAAGAAAGTGCGAGCGCAAGTGCGCTACGGTGGAGTGCATTATTGGCTGGGTGAAGCTATTTCACAGTCAATTGTTGAAGCTAATGCATATACTCCTGAATTTTCTCAATTTTTCAAGGAAATAAAAAGAGCTCTGGACCCCAATTTTCTACTTAGTCCTAAAAAATTTCATATGTATGCTTACGAAGAGGATATTAGCAAATTTATAGTCGATAATGAATGAGAAGGTAGTTATTTGTCTGAAAGTATTCCTAAAAAACGGTATAAGCATTTATCTAGATTACAGCAGATGATTACTACATGTATAAGCTGTGGTGATTGCAGAGAAGCTATTGATATTACGGCAGACCCTCCAAAGTTTGGGATTTGTGTGGCACGCGAACATACTAGTGGATTTGAACCTTTTTTTAGTAGAGGAAAGATGCAAATCATCCGATCTATTTGGCATGGGAAATTAAACTTAAGCAAAGAATTGGCAGAGGCAATTTATCAATGCCCTACCTGTAATGCATGTTCGGAAATATGCGCCTATGAGATGAACAATGCAGAGTTATATGAAGCCCTAAGAGCAGAGTTGGTTGAGGCGGGGTATGGATTGGAGCCTCATGCAGCAATGAATCACGCTATGATAGATTTACTAAATCCTTATGGACGTGATAATAAACAAAAAGATGATTGGTTAAAGAAACTAGATTTTAAGGTAAAGAATGCAGCAAAAGAACAAGCCGAAATTCTGTATTTTGTTGGTTGTACTGCCGCATTAACGCCAGAAATTCAGAAAGTGGCGATAAATACCGCTCAAATTCTTAAAAAATTAAATATTGATTTTGCAGTGTTTGGAGAAAATGAAGTTTGTTGTGGAAGCGTAGCAAAGCGAACAGGAGATCTTCGAGCCTTTAACAATGTTGCGACAAAAAATAAGGAATTATTTGAAAAAGTTGGAGCCAAAATCATCATTACAAGCTGTGCAGGATGTTATAGGACATTGAAAATTGATTACTTTGATATTATGGATGCCTTGGGGATTGAGGTTTTACATACAACTGAATATATTCACAAAAAAATTCGAGGAAAAAATATTAAATTAAAAGAATTAGGGATCAACGCAACCTACCACGATCCTTGCCATACAGGACGGCATACAGGACTTTACGAAGAACCAAGAGATCTTTTGAGACAGATGACTAATTTAATTGAAATGAAAACTATAAAAGGAAGTGCTAAATGCTGTGGTGCAGGTGGTGGTGTTAAAAAAGGATTCCCTGAATTATCATTAGAAATTGCTAAGAGCAGAATCAAAGAAGCGGAGGAAACTGGTGCAGATACCCTTGTTAGTATCTGTCCATTTTGTTTTAGGAATCTTTCAGATGCCATTAAAGCATTGAATTCGAACCTTAAAATGATAGATCTCACTGAATTATTAAATCAAGCTATACAAATAACATAATTAATGAAATGGAGTGAGTTTTTTGAGCTTTAAAAGATCGATAGAGGAAATTGAGTTAAAAAGAGAAAAATTAAGAAATTCTGTATTTAAAAATGCGGAAATGTTGAATATTTTATGGGAGACAAAACCAGAGATCATAAAAAGGATATTACCGCCACCTCTTCAGCCAGCTGAAAGGGCTATATGCACTGCATTTATCGCGTATTATCCCAGCACTAATCAGGGATTACCATATCATGAGAGTGCTTTGTTTGTTCGCGTTAAATATAACGATGAATATGGTAATTATTTTTTAGCGATGCACGTTGATGATGATCGCGCGATGATAGGTGGTCGTGAGATTTGTGGATTTCCAAAAAAAATTGCCAAAATTGGACTTGAACGAAAAGAAAATGAGGTGAAAGCGTGGTCCGAACGCCTTGGAGTTAAAAATATTGAAGTCCATGTAAAATTAACTGGGAAATTCAACTCTAAGGAAACTCCTAATATCATTCAACAATTTAGAATCCTACCTGGACGAAAGAAAGGAGCGATCAATTATAATTTTAAATATTTTCCATCACCGGATAAGAAAGGATTTGATTATCCTCCAAGATTGGTAAGGCAAGAGACGCTCATCAGACCACAGTCAGTTGAGATGGGAGAAGCAGAAGTTAAATTGAATTCTTCAATTCATGACCCATGGGGGGAATTGGAGATTGTCCAAGTTCTAGGAGCACTCTATTTAAAAACAAATAATACGATGCTTCCAGGAGAAGTCGTTACCGAAGTAGATCCCCAAGAATTTTTACCCTATTCCTTCATCAAATGGGATTGGTATTAAAAAAAAGAAAAAATTAGGCTTCTTCTCTGAGTTTTCGTTTAAGTACTTTGCCTACAGTCGTAAGGGGAAGTTCCTCTCGAAATTCCCATATTTTGGGATTTTCATACTTAGACAGATGTTCGGCGGCGTATTTTTTGATATCTTCTTTAATTTCTTCGGTTAGAGGAATATCCTCTTTCAATTGAACATAGGCCTTGACAATTTCACTACCAGGGCGTTTTGGATCTTTAACGCCCACGATAGCGCATAATTCAATCGCGGGGTGTTCAGTTAAAACATCCTCTACGTGAACACTGTAGACTTTGTATCCACTGACATTTACCATGTCTTTTACGCGATCGACAATTTTCAGATAGCCATTTTCGTCGAAAACACCGACATCTCCTGTATGGAACCATCCATCAATGATAGTTTTAGCGGTAGCTTCAGGTTTATTATGGTATCCTTTGGTTACTTGTGGTCCTTTACAAACAATTTCGCCTCGTTCACCGATTCTGACAGGTTCGCCCGTATCGAGATTTACTAATCTTATATCCGTATCTGGGAAAGGTAACCCAACTATACCGATTTTCTTTTGCCCATACATAGGATTCGCCGTCAGTAAAGGTGATGTCTCAGTCATCCCATAGACTTCGAGAACTTTATTTTGAGCTTGCATTGCTTCTTCAAATTCTCTGATGGATTCTACTGGAAATGGCGCTGCTCCCGATACATAAGCGACTACGCGATCTAAGGTTTCTTTAGGAATCTCCTTATGTTTAGGATTACTAATTATCATTCCATAAAGAGTCGGGACATTTGCAACGATGGTAGGTTTTCGTTCAATGAATTCTTTAATGAGATGATCCGTATCTCTTGGATTCGCAATTAAAATCTGAGAAAATGCCATATAGAGCGATTGGTCGCAAACTAATAAACCCGCAATATGAAAATAGGGAAATGCAGATAAAGTAGTTCCTGATCCTAGTTCTAAATTAAGCCAGTTATTAAATTGCACCATATTTGATACAATATTTTTATGTGTAAGTTCAGTTCCCTTAGGACGCCCAGTTGTCCCTCCAGTATATTGAAGAACACAGAGATCATTTTCAAAATCAATAGATACGGGTTTCATGTCGATAGCAGTTTGCATGACTTCTTGGAATTTAGTGACATTCTTGCCGGGCCATGGTTTTACTTTACCAGATGGAATCTTTTTCAGCAACTTTCCGAGAAATACTTTGAATTTTGAAAACCCCATATATTCAGAAATATTTGTAGGAATGATAATTTCTAAATTAGGGACATCATCCAGAATTTTTCGCAAGACTTTTGCATAAATAATATCCAATGTAACGATTACTTTTGCATTACTATCATTTAGTTGATATGCAATTTCTTCAGCGCTTAAAAGTGGTGAACAGCCCGAGCTGACGGCCCCTGCTATTTGTGTTCCTAAATGTGTAATTAAGAATTGTGGAGAATTTGGAATATTAATAGCTACAACATCACCTTTCTTTATGCCGTTTTTTTGCAGAAAGGTAGCAAATCGCTGAGCACAATCCAAAAGTTCTTTGAAAGACATAGTCCGATTCATAAAATAGCAGGCTGGTTTCTCCAGAAATTGAGATATTGATTCTACGATGAGTTCTCCAAGCCCTTTTTTAGGATATTCGAGAGTTGGCTTTACATGTTCATCATAAGATTTAGTCCAGAATCTTTCTTCAACCATTAATTTCTCACCATTAAACTATAATTCTTATATTTTTACCCAAATTCACCTGAAATTTCAGGATTTTTATTAACTAATTCGTATTTTTATTGGGAAAAAAAGATTTCAATCTGTAATTCTATAATTCTATTATGCGGTTTTTTTCATTTTTAAATATGAAGGTAATTTTTAACTAGATTTTTGATTGAAGGATATTCTGTCATATCGAATGTATATTGCACTTTTTGAAAAGTTTGAGAGAGATCTTTAATTTGTTTAATTAATTTTTGATGGTGGAGATTCTCTTGGATACAATCAGAAATGATATGCGCAATTTCTTTCATTTCTGCTTCTTTCATCCCTAAGCGTGTCAATTCTGAAGTACCAAAGCGTAATAAGGCATCCGTAAAGATACCGATGCTTTCCAATTTATTCTTAATTTTAAAGGCGGTCTTTTGCGGATAATCGAGTAAAACTTGGTGGGACTGCGTGAAATTTACTTTGGTGCCTTTTACAGGCAAGCCATTTCGATGGAATTCTTGTGCAAGTGCTTGACTATTTTTCACTACTTGAGTAGCATATTCTTTACCAAACTCCAAAAGCTCTAATCCTGCCATAGCGAGTGCAGCTACGCGATGTGGATGTAAATTATCGATAAGAATATGACTTCCTTGTGTAAATCCTCCGAATCGTTTTATTTTATTGAAAATTTTTTGATTATTTGATACTACAATACCACCTTGAGGACCAAAGAAGGTTTTATGCGTGCTACCTAGGAGAGCATCAGCACCTTCTCGGAGTGGATCTTGAAATTGATGACCTGCAATGAGCCCTAGTACATGAGACCCATCAAATATGATTGGGATATCGAGAGAATGCGTATTTAGAAATGTCCTAAAAGCTTGTACAGGATGAGGATGTGTAAAAACTGATTGTCCTAGCATAATTATAGCTGGTGGAGTTTGTAACAAGACATTTTCACTTAAATCAAAATTGATGGTTCGTTTTTCGTGGTCAAATGGTAATTTAACCCCAATTCGGTTGAATGCCCTCAAGTTTAATGGATAACCTCCATCTTCATGAAAAATTTTTGCAATTCTTTCTTCAATTTTAGTAAGCCCTAATACTGCAGATAAAACAGCTAAATTTCCAGATAAGGGTGTGATTAAGACATATTTTGCCTTAAAAAGCTCTTGGAGTACCTCTACACAAATTTCCATTATTCGGCGGATAAAGTTTGTGCCTCCATATAATTGATCTGAGTATCGATGAGCCAGATCACTTGCCATCATTATTCGGACAAGTGGAGATGTGCGATTCTCACTTGCAACCATATTTAAGGCGTTAGTCCGTAATTGCTCGTGGTCTAATAGATTGTTGATTAATTTTTCCAAACCAAAATCCTTCCAATATTGAATCAATTTGTTTCATTATCTTAAGAGTTTCACGAACTCTTATAATAATGGATTTATAATGTAATATTTCCTCTTTAGATAAGAGCCTTCCTATTCGGTCTTTCAACCATTTTCGGCACACTTGATATTTCCCTATCTGAAAATCCCAGACTTCTTTCTCAATTCTGAAAAACCACTTATGTGGATTGATATAAACATATTGATTTTGATACTTTGGAAAGCCGCGTTGAATTTGATCGCCTTCAACAATATTGGTAGTAATTCCAGAAAGATTTGCTATTTGTGGGGGATGAATATGAAGATTTATCAGGCATTCTCCAGCTTTTATTAAATATTGAAATAAATTATTATCGTATATAAATGGAATACGAGGAAAATCTCGTTTAAGGTATTCATAAAAACATTTTCTATAAATTTTTGAGTAGAGAATGGCGTAAATGTATGCAAGCGGCGTTAATAAATCTGAATTATCAAGGTCAATTCCCATCGTTTTCAGATAGTTTAAATAAAGAGGGGATAAATTCCATATCTTCTCATTGTTATGATTATATCTAAAGAGAGGAAATACATAACAATTGACTGAACTCGTATTAGAAAGAAATATTACATCCGTAAATAAGTTAGAAACGAAAATATGAGAGAATTCTTTATCTTTTAGGATACGAGAGCAGAGAAGGAATAAATTATTTCTACATTGATTTTTTAATTTTTTTACTGCACGCGTCCAAATTAATGGATCATAATAAGTCCAACGGATATCAAAAGGTCTATAATTGTATTCTTCAATTTTAGACTTATCTATGGAAAATTTCTTAAAATTTCGTATAAACTTTTGTTTAGCTTCAGTTAATTTTCCTAGGGGGGAAGCTTGTTTAATAACTTCTGTAAATTTTTTCAATTTATCATAAACTTCTTGGGGTTCAAAAGAAACCAGCAATGGGTCATCGCCTGGTTTGCCTCCAACATTGTAGAACTCGAAAAGATCCGTGATTTTATAAAATCTTTGATATTTGGATTTCATAAGATTTTCAGTATTTGGAGTAAAAGGATCCCCAGGACGTATATGAGAGATGTCAGTCCATGAAATAGAGTAAATATCGTTTTTATTTAGCCAATCAAATTTTATTTTCTTAGATCCAAATAAATCATAATGATAAATCTTTTTCTCTTTAGATTTTCGAGTTTTTAAAAGGAAAATAATACAAACTCCTTGCTTAATATTAAAAATGTTCTCATCTTCAATTCTGTTAGGAATATTTTCATGAATAATTTTACTTCCATGTAAATCGAGAATATAAATAAGATCAAAAACCTTCATAAGCTCTTGACGCATTCCTCGATATACAATGCCTGTTAAAAAAGTATGGTTAGTTACAATTCCAATAATTCCCTTGCCAGACTTGGTCAGTACTTCCTGTGACCATCTAATAAATTTTATGTAATCATCTGAAAGTGGTTGAATATTCTTTTCTGTTCGTACTGCGCGCTTATAAGATTGCATGAGAGATTCTATAAACTCTCCTTTGTTAGCCGATGATCTGGCATATGGAGGATTCCCAATTATTACTGTAAAGGGTTGGGATGAACTTATATCTCTAATTTCGAGAGTATTTTGTAGTGATATGCCTAATTTATCGCTTTCTGAGAATTTAAAACCAGTTTCTTGCAATAAATCTCCTATTTTTAAATATGCGATGATAAAGGATGGAAGTAATATCTCAATCCCCCTGATTTTAGGAAGTAAATAGCAAGAAGTATATTCCTGCCACTTTTTTTGCAGTTCAGTTCTTTTTAGGGTATGATATTGTTTATCAAAAATTGTTTTAATCTGCTGGATAACAACTTCTAAAAAAGCTCCTGTACCAAGAGCGGGATCCAGAATCTGGAGATTTGTAGGGTGAGCTAAACCAGTAGGGCAATTAAATTCCTTTTGAAGAAGTAGATCAGTTGAGCGTACGATAAATGAGACAATAGGTAAAGGGGTGTAAAATATACCTTTTCTACTTTTCAATTGTGGGTTATATATTCTTAAAAATTGATCATAAAAGTAGGTTATAAAATCCGTTTCTGCATTGTGCTTCTTAAAATCAGCCTTAATAGCATCAAAATCGAAATTATTTAAAAGATTTATAAATTCTTCGATACTTGTTTCCTCGAATAAAATTCTTTTTTGCAGTTCTGCTCCTTTTTTGGGCGAATTTTGTAATAATAAATCGATTATGAGGGAAAAATGAACGAATTGTGTTTTAAAAGCCTTGAATAAAATTCCAGTATTTTTTATTACTTTACTTATGAATAAAACGGATATTACACTCTGAAAATATATATCGACGAATTCATCAATCTGTAATTCATTATAGCAATTAGTTTTGAGATACTTAAAAAGAATAGTTAATTCATTAATTTTTGTTTCTGTTTTGAGAAATTTAACAATCTTTTTACGATATTTATTAGCAACAGAAGTTAAGGCTTTGGCTAATTGTCTTAAAGAGGATTTATAGTCATGTTGATGGCGAGAAAAGTTATTCAGATAAAAAGTTGGTTGATTACGATGCTTTTTTGAACTCTCTTGAGAGACCACTATTTCTGAACCTCAATTTTTCCATTACATAATCCTATTGTTGTGGAAATTAAAAAGAATTTTTAAAAAAAATCCAAATACTAATTAATTTTAAAAAGTAACTTTACTTATCTTAAAAAAATATTTGAAAAAAAGTTAATAGTTTGAAAAAATTTTTGGTGAAAAGAATTGAGTGAAAAAAAACCAAGTGAACCAAAACCTAGAGA
>SUPS01000106.1 GCA_005191415.1 Candidatus Helarchaeota ASGARD archaeon Hel_GB_A | reverse complement strand
TACTATTTTTTGAAACTATTTCAGAAGAAATGCCTTAAAAAATATCGCCCGAAAATTATTGTGGGAGGCGCAGGGGCGTGGCAGATTGGGAAAAAGGCGCGAAAACAGCTTGGCATCGATTGCGTGATCGTTGGGGAAGGAGATGTAATTGCTCCAAAAATTATTCAACAAGCTTATCAGGGGAAACCCATTCCTGCGTTCATTCAAGTTAGAAAATCGCCAGATATTAGTGAAATTCCCATAATTCGGAATTGTGCAATCCATGGTGGTGTTGAGATTTCTAGAGGCTGTGGAAGAAATTGCCAATTTTGTACTCCTACTATGCGGAAAAAACGAGATTTTCCTATTGATCGTATAAAAAAGGAAGTCGAGATAAATGTAAAGAAGGGAACTGGATTAATAACGCTTGCGACCGAGGATTTATTCTTATATAAATGTAATCGAGATGGGAAATTCAATCCCAATAGTCTTGCGGTTTATAATTTGATAAAAGAAATCATCTCAGTCCCAGGAGTGAAGAGCATTCAACCTGCCCATATCAGTCTTGCACCTGTGGTTGTAGATCCCGAGATGGTCGCAGAGGTTTCCCATATAATGCAAGACTATACCCGATTCCATTATAATGGAAAAGGAATAATTGCCGCAGAAACGGGCATTGAAACCGCCAGTCCTCGCCTAATAAAGAAATATATGCGGGGTAAACCATTACCTTTTACGCCTGATGAATGGCCTGAGATTGTCCTCCAGGGAATTGGCATCTTAAATGACAATAATTGGAATTTATGTGCAACTTTAATCACAGGGTTACCTGGAGAAACAGATGCCGACGTTATCAAATCGATTGAACTTGTGGATGAGTTATTTAATTATCGAGTTTTTTTGGTTCCTCTTCTTTTTGCTAATTTACACGAATGTATATTAAGAAAAGAACGACGCCCCAATTTCGATGGATTAAGCGATCTTCAAATGGAATTCATCACGCGGTGCTGGGAACGGAATTGGATTCTGATGAAAAAAGAATGGCTCAATAACATTGGCCTTGAACTGCTGACTCGGTTTATCACAAGCATCATATATCTATTTAAGTACCGCTGGGGTTCCTCTAATTTGGACAAATTTAGAAAACGAATTACGTCGGATATTGCCCTCTTAAAAGATACTCCATCGAAACTCCGATTACCGAAAATAAAATGATGGCATAAGGCGTAATCTAGAATTTGGAAGAATTTAGAAAAAAGCTTCTATTAGAGAGATTTATATGTTTCAAATTGTCGGTCAATTTCTTTCTGTATTTTTTGAATATCTTCATCAGATAATGTCCGAAATCGTGTCTGTGCTCGGAAATATTCTTTAACAGGTTTTCGTTTTGTCTTTCCTTCGACTAGATCTCGCGTCACCTTCGATAAAACCAGTTTACCTTCAATAAGCTCATATAATGGCCAGATTCCACATTGGGTTGCTAAACGCCCGATACGAATCGTGTCGCTTTGATCAAAGCCCCAACCTGGTGGACAAGGAGCTATAATGTGTATATAACGCGTCTTTCCCTTGAATTCTTCCTTTGCTTTCTTGAATTTCAAATAAAGATCAATCGGATAAGAAGGATTAGCTGTGGCGACATAAGGAACGCCATGAGCTGCCATAATTGCGGGCATGTTCTTTCGTTTCTGGCGTTTTCCAGTAGGGGTAGTTGTAGTAAAAGCTCCGTAGGGGGTGGCGCCACTGCGTTGTACTCCTGTGTTCATATAGGCTTCATTATCGTAACAAACATAAATCATATCTGTTTCCCGCTCTGCCGCTCCTGAGAGTGCCTGAATTCCAATATCGACTGTGCCTCCATCTCCCGCCCATCCTAGAACGGTAATGTCTTTCTTACCTAAAATATCTAAAGCAGCTCGGATGCCACTCAATGCCGCGGCGGTTGATTCAAATGCGGTATTTAACATAGGAATCTGGAGGCTTGTGACAGGGTACATTCCAGCATGAACGGTACTACAGCTGGCTGGAGTGCAGGCGATCGTGCGTCTTCCAAGAGCTTTCAAGGCGAATCGATAGGCAAGTGCGAAGGAGCAACCTGCGCAAGCACGGGTACCAGGATAGATAAGTTCTTCTTCGGGTAAATCGCGAGGTAATAACTTTTTCGACATTTTTCTCACTTCATTATATTTATCCATTCTGTTTCTTTATCAAGTTGTCCAGCTTCAATGGCTTTCCTAGATTTGTGAACAATCTCCATAATTTGATCAACATTTACATCACGTCCTCCAATACCCAGAAGATATCCGTGGACATTTTTCTGGACATGATGTGTATAGAGAGCTGCTTTAAAGTCCGTACAAAGTGCGCCTTCGTAGCCATAACTCAAATTCCGGTCGATCACAATGAAAGTTGATGCCGCGGATTGTTTGGCAAAGGTAGCTAATTGTTTTGCAGGAAAGGGGCGAAAGAGTTTAAGACTCAGAACACCAACGGTATAGCCTTCTTCATAGAGGATTTCAGCAGCTACAGTTGCTTCTGATGCGAGTGAGCCCATTGCTAGAATAATATAATCCGCTTCATCACACATGTATTCTTTAAAGATCCCGTATTGACGATCGAACTTTTCTCCGAATTCCTTATCCACTCGTTCAATCACATCGAAGGAAGATCGGAGGGTTTGTTGCAATTTATACCGAATTTCAGGATAGCCCCCAAATTTTTCAATATGGGGATGATCGTGGCGAATCCAGGGAAAAGTGACCAAATTTAATACCTTCGGATCATCAGGGTCCAACGTAACATAGGGTTTAAAAGGGGGTAAAAATTCATCGATTGCGTTTTGGTCAATTATTTCCACGGGCATGAGGGTATGAGAAAGAATATAGCCATCATAACACACCATGACGGGACAATAGATTTGTTCTGCAATTTTATAAGCTTGAAGAATGGTATCATAAATCTCTTGATTATCCTCACAGTATAATTGAATCCAGCCAGTATCGCGTTGTGAAATAGAATCCTGGTTATCGGTCCAAACATTCCAAGGGGCAGCTACTGCACGATTTACACAAGCCATCACAATGGGTAAGCGGGCTCCAGCTGCCCAGTGGAGTTGTTCATGCATCAGAGCAAGTCCATTTGCAGATGTCGCAGTAAAAGTGCGTGCACCTGTAGAACTTGCCGCAATGCAGACAGTCATTGCACTGTGTTCAGATTCTACACAAACATATTTCGCATTTAATTGTCCAGTTTCGACAAAACGTGACAATAGTTCCGTGGCAGGACTCTGAGGAGTAATTGGATATGCTGCAATAACTTGAACTCGCGCACCTTTACAGGCATGTGCGGCTGCATGATTCCCACTTAAAACCAATTTTTCACTCATTTTTCATTCCTCAAAATTCGTTTCATCTTTCATGGTAATGGCTTTTGAAGGACATTCTTTGGCGCAAATTCCACACCCTTTACAGTAATAATAATTAATTTTAGGAGGGATAGTACGTGAAATAGTTCCTTCAGGACAATACAGCCAGCAAAGCATGCAGACTAATTTATTCTGTTTTACAGCGGCACATTTTGAAGGATCAAGAATGGGGCGTTCTGTACGCCAACTCCCTGTTCGCCCAGCTTCCCCTTCAATAGGTATTGAGATAGAAGAAATTGGAACTTCTATGTTTTTTAATTTGTCTTTCTCCATTTTTTCACCACCTTACTGCAATTGTGTAATTTCAAATGTTCTTTTTGCAGCTTCAGCATTTTTTTCACCTAAAGGACCTGGGAAATGTTTTTTTATAATAGCTTGGACATGCTCTAGTGCAATATCAAAGTCGGTTGCACGTACCACTGCACCAAGGATTGGAGTATTAAGAACAAGTAATCCTGCGGCTCGTAAATCTAATTCTAGAGCGACTTTCGTCGCATCAGCCGTTATGACTCGGAAATTTCCTTTTAAATTTATCTCATTGGGACGCTTAGGGGAGTTTATAATTATTGAACCACCTGGTTTCAACCCTGCGGTAACATCGACATCCTTTAAGAGTGTTTCATCTAACACAACGACAAGATCCGGATTAATAATTTGAGATCGTAATCTAATTTTTTCATCAGAAATACGCGTGGAAGCGGTAATTGGAGCACCGCGCCGTTCCGCTCCGAAAGATGGCGATGCCGTTATATACAAGTCATTATAATAGTACGCAGCTTCAGCTAATATCTGGGCTGCTGTAATAGCCCCTTGGCCACCGCGTCCATGCCATCGAATCTCATACAACATCTGATCGCTATCCTTGTCTTTTTCTTAAGAAGAACCAATGAGACATAAAAAAATTGTTCTAATCCAATTCTATTGAAATGCGTTAGGAAGTCAAAAAGTAGAAGGAAGAGTCCAATTTACTTCTATATCGTCTTAAATTTCAGCCTTGATTCTCCTTTTCCATTTCTTCATCACATTTAGCAAAAATAGGCTCAAGTGATCCGTTTCGAAGCATTTTTGCCGTTCTTTTCAATAATTTAACAATTTCAGCCCGGAATCGATTAATTACAATGCGTCTTCCAACAAGTTCTAATACCCCTCTCTTGAAGTATAGTTTTATGAGAGATACTTTCACATTTATCTTATCATCCATATCTTCTACTTTAATTACTAGCTCGGATTTTGCGACTTCATTGCTTTTCTCGACTGTCAGGACATAGGTATTATCTTCTTTCTCTTCAAATAAGACATCTTGAATAATGTGTGCCGTATGCTTAATTAGTCCTGTCAGTCCAATCACAAAAGTGTATTTTATTTCCTGGTGAATTCGATTTTCATCAATAATTTCATACTTAAAATCATGTTCAGGAATTGGGGAGATTTTTTTCCAGAGATGTTCACATTTAATATATTTTTTCGCTTTCTCTAAAGAGATGGGGAGAATTTTTGATACATCGATTAAATTACGGGGCATTTTCATTCAGTCCTATATCTTTTATTTCACATGAAAGGGGAATTTTACTTGAAAGGTCCTATCTTTATTCGTTGTACTAAAAGATCCGGTCAATAAAATCCAATGTTTTCCTTTTTTCTCTACGATCAATTCGGTTTTTGATTCAAAATCATCGCCTGGAAGGATCTTTTTTACTGCGACTTCCTTTAACTCTTCTACCACTCTTATCCCCATACTAGTCGAAAATCTCAATCGAAAGGTCAGCATATACTCTTTTTGACTTCGATTCAATACCCGAAATTTTATTTGAATTTTCGTTTCTGGATGTTCAAATTTATAATCGTCCTGTAAATCGAAAAAAAGGACCATTTCATTCTTTTGAAACTCTTTCATAGCCAAAGACTCTCCGACCAATTATTAAAAGTTTATGAGAAATTTCATATTCCGCTTTTTCTTATTGTATAGATTATAATTTAAGAGGTTTTTTCATTTTTTTAATATCTTCAGCAAATTTTTCGAGATCATCAAAGGTCCATTCTCGATGTTGATAATAGGGGCGTAATTCATCTATTGAACGACTCTTTGAAATTATTTGGAATACATTCTTATTGTAACCTTTTTTCCTTTTCTTTTCGAACTCCTTAGCAATTTCTTTTGGTGATTTCCCTTTTTTCACCAATTTCTTAAGGAGTTTTAGTTCTTTTTCCGACCAATTACTCATAATCCAATGACCTTCTTCTTTTTCTTAATAGACTCCCACTTGTAGAATTACAGCTCATAGCAATAATTATATTCTCCCTCAGCTGACTACATTTCATTATATGCATGTGAGATAGCGATGGTTAATATTATTGGATTTGACGTGGGTGGCGTTAATATTAAAAGTGTATTTGTGAAATACGTTGCAAAAAAGTTATTGAATATTAAAGCTTCTTCCAAATATTATCCTATGTGGTTGAAAGATCCTTCTGAATTACCTACTTTAATAGAAACAATAATTCAGGAACTCTCTGAGGGGCAAGAGGTAGAGCAGATAGGCATAACGATGACAGCGGAAGTTTCTGACGCCTACTATACAAAGAGAGAGGGGGTAATTCATATTTTGACATCATTTTCTGCTGTAATGCCCCAAATTACAAAAAAAGTTATCAGCATTTATAATAAATTCCTTTCTATTGAAGAAGCCATGAAAGATTATATGGCAATTGCTTCAGCTAACTGGATTGCGACTGCTTTATATATTGGAAGGCGATTTCCGAATTGTATTTTCATTGATATTGGGAGTACCACTACTGATATTATACCAATTGCTAACGGTCTGCCAGATACTTTAGGAAAAACGGATTTAGACCGGCTATTAAATGGAGAATTGGTATATACAGGATCTCTGCGCTCTACTATTCCTTCGATTGTTCATAAAGTTCCAGTTAAAGGACGGTTATGTCCAATATCTTTTGAGAAATTTGCTCTTATCGCCGATGTTCATTTACTGCTTGATCATATCTCGACAGAAGATTATACATGTGATACGGCAGATGGACGAAATAAGACGAAAAAAGATGCTTTAGCGCGCCTTGCGCGGATAGTATGTGCAGATATTGACATGCTTTCTGATGACGAATTATATGACATAGCAAAATATATCTATGAACGGCAATTGGATCAGATTCGTGAGGGATTGGTTCAGGTGCTCACTACGCGCGCAGAATACGATGTCACAACTCCCATCATCGTAACGGGATTGGGACGTGATTTTTTGGCACGAAGAGTTGCTGAACAAATCGGTTTTCAAAAAATTATCGATTTGGAAAAAGAATTAGGAGTAGACGGGGCAGTTGCAACTCCTGCTGCAGCAATTGCCTTATTATTAGCCGAAAATTACGAGGAGTCTTGAGTAATGGATGCTGTAATTAAAATAGGGGGAAGCCTCTTAAAGAAGGATTCTATTCAAAATTTGTGTCAGTATTTAGATAAATTAAAGGCGGAATTTACTTTCGTTATTCTCCCTGGCGGTGGCGAATTCGCTGATCTTGTTCGAAAATATTATAAATTATATCAAAATACAGATGATTCAGCTCATTGGATGGCAATTCTCTGTGAAAATATATTAGGATATCTAATGCTGGATTTTTTGGAATTTGGAAAGCCTGTTTTCACTATATCTGAGATTAAAAAGGCAATTAGAGCATCTTTAATTCCTGTATTTTTGCCATTTCCATACTTATTGGATCAAGACCCCTTACCTCACTCATGGGATATAACCAGTGATTCCATCGCCGCCTATTTAGCTGAACAGCTCCAAGCAGAAAAGATAATCCTCCTTAAGGATGTAGATGGCATCTATACCCATGATCCTAAACAAATATCCCCAAAGGAGGCAATATTACTCCCTTTTATTAAAATTAACACGATTGATCTCACTTCATTTCATAGCTGTATCGATAAATATCTCCCCACTATCCTTAGAGAATTCCCTCGTGACTGTTATATCGTTAATGGACTTTACCCAGAACGTCTTGGCAAAATTTTGCGAAACGAAAAAACAATATATTCGAAAATCGTGTTATGATCCATATTTTATTTGGACCAATTTGAAGAAAAGGATGAATGAAAACATGGATGAAGCTGGAAAATGGTTCGCATCTGTAAGTATGATGGCGCTGGGATCGTTTTTAATTATTCTGAGCGCAATAATAGGATTTCTTGATCTTATTGCAGTAGTTTCCGTTGGCATAGCACTTTGTGGATTTGGTGGCTTCATTTATTACTTACGTCGAGTAAGTATAACCAGTCAAACACGGGTTAAGAAGCCAAAGATGACCCGAGTCGTTCGTGAAGTTCCAAAGCCAAAACCAAAACCTGTTGAAGAAAAACCAGTGGAAGAAAAGCCGAAAAAGCCTGAAATTCTCTGTGATACCTGTCAATACTATGATGAATATAATCCTCGACAGAAATGTAGGTTTCTAACCGATAAAGATCGGTTAGAGATGATTAACTCAGGCATAGAATGCGTCGAATATAAGATAAAATTATCCCTTCTCGATGAAGATTGAAATATATCCTCAATATCTTTTTCTTTTGCGCCATACAATAGTTTGAGCGTCCGACAATAATCGATAACTCAAATAAGTATAAATTTCACTAGTTGTCTAGCTAAATTAGTATTTAAGGGAATTATAATAAAGTTCATAGAATTGAAATGATCCAGATGAGTTGAAAAAAATGGGAAGACGTATGTATAGAATAGGATATGATACGCATGCAAAGGGAGAAACATTTGAATATGAGCATAAAGAACGATATTATGTCAATGTTTCACTACTATCACTTAAATCGCTTAGGGATTATGATATAGGGCGTGGGGGCGAGTTTTATTTTAAAGTAGAGCGGAAATGGCATGAACGAAGAGTTCCTGATCGAGGAGAAATTTGGTTAATGGAAAATCAAGTCTTCACGGCGCGCCAAGATTTTACGCTTTGGACTGAATTCATCGAGCTAGATGAAGGCGATAGCAAAGAGATCGAGTTAGATATAGAACTTTATGAAAGAGATCCTATTAAATGGGATAAAAAGGTTTTTGATGTTAAATTACCAATCAGATTGGGGGAACAAACAAAATATCTTATTCTTGAAGATGATGATAAACAGACAAAAGCCAAGATTAAAGTTTCAGCCCTCCGGACACGATTCTAGTTTTTCTAAAAAAAACCTCTCATTTTTTATTTCCCATAAAGAAAGCGGAGCTGACAGAGATAAATAGAGAAGAACGTAAGAAATTCATTGATAAACAGCTTAGATTCTGGGTTACTAAGGGAAAGCAACAGAAAATTGCTAATTTACTTTTTAATACTCCTTGCACTTGTAATACTAATCCAGATGACTGCGATCGGCACTGGCTTATTAATCATCCTTCATATAGGCCGCATAAACTCGAAAAAAAGATGAAAAATAATATTGCTATTGCTACCTTTCTGGCTGCGAATTACTCTAGTATAGATGTGCTTAAGTATCGAAAAGGCGTCTGTTCGCTCCCTGCATCTGGGAAATATGTAATTTTCAGTGATCTCCACCAAGGAGCATTCGCCTGGAATTGGGATCAACACGATTTCTTCTGGAAAAATAAAGATCTGTATTTACATCTCCTCTCCTATTACTATCAGACGGATTATACCTTGATAGAAGCAGGCGACATTGAGGAATTTTGGCTTAAACGATGGAAAATGAGTTTCAAGGAGCAATGGGAATTTCAACGAGAGAATTTCGCAGAACTTTATGACATTCGTCGAAAATTTCATAAAGCCAAGAGATTTGTGAAGATTCGCGGCAATCATGACAATCTCTGGATGTATGAGAATCGAGTTAAGACGTATTTGTGGGATGAGGCGCTCTTAAATCATTTATCTGTGCATGAATTTGCAATACTTGGAAATGATTTTCTAATTATGCATGGGCATCAAGTTGATTCTCGTAATCGCGATATTGATTGTAAAAAAGGCATTTTCTGGACTAAAATGGGAAGTATTGTGGAATTTTTTACAGATACAAAATTTTATGGGCGAAAGAAACCGCGATCCGGATGGGATACGCACCCACAAGCGGATTTGATTCATAGCCGTAGTATTGAGCATGATATTTACCATAAGGCAAAGTTAAACCTCTCCTATGCTAAACTCGCACAATTATTGAATATTTATCTCGTTATTGGGCATATCCATGCGCCTAAATGGCTTCCAGCTGGCGATTTTACCTTCAATACGGGATGTGGCGTGTTTGAGGGAATTATCTACGGAATTGAAATTAATTACGATGAGGATATCATTCGGCTCGTAGATTGGAATGATGATGCAGGACTACCAGAAGAACCTAAATCACTCTGCCAAAAACCGATTTCTGAATTAAAAACTAAGCTGAATACGCCCTAATTCATTCCAAAAAGAATTTATTGTAAATCTTTAAATCAGGTTTTTTATCAAAGTCTATAGGCGCTCTGTACCAAATAATTTATCTCGGAAATATTTCACATTAACCCAATATTCTTGTCCATCGCCGCCTATTACGGATTTTATGAGTTCTTTGCGTTTTAATTCCTGTAGGATTTCGGAAATTTTTCCTTCAGTTACGAGTTCTTTTCCTAATGGCTTTAGTGCTAGATTGTATTCTCTGGTAATCATGCGTAGCGTCTTTCTCTTGGTTAAAATATCTAAGACAGTCATTTGTTCGGCTGTTAGGGACGGTTCATCGGGTACAGAATATTTTTCAAGGAGTTTTTTCTCTTCATCTGAAATCTTGATTTGCCGTTTTTCTGGTTCGATATGCTTCAATTGTTTGCGATAATCAGGGGACATAGGTCATCATATCCCTTAAGAGCCTCCATTCTTTTATTTTTTACGTGATAAATAATTTTCATAGACTGCAATTAATTTTCGGCAGAATTCTTTAATATCGTAATTTGAAGCTTTTCTCATCGCATTTTTCCTGAAGGAGTGGAGTAAATTTTGGTTTTCTAAAACTTGAAGGAGTTTGCTGGTAAGATCTCTCGAGTCTTTAAAGAGCAGCCCAATAGGCAATCCATCAAAGAGTTCGGCTACAGCTCCAGAATTAATGGAAAGAATTGGAACTCCGAAATACATTGCTTCTATCACCGATAATCCTTGGGTTTCGAGAGGTGAGGCATTTATGAACAGGTCTGCCCTTGAATAACACTGATTTAGCATCTCCTGTTCTAAATATCCAGTAAAAATCACAGCATCCGAAATGTTATATTGATTTGCCAATGTTTCAAGTTTTGAACGAAATGGACCATCTCCTACAATTAAGTATTTTAGGTGATCTACCGACTTTAGCACATCAGGTGCTGATTTCAGAATTAGATCTATATTCTTTTCTTCCGATAAACGTCCTACATAAATTACAACGACATCTTTCGAATCTAAATTCCATTTTTTATTAAAGGCATTTAGAGACTTTGCTTTTTGAAAACGCGTAAAATCAATTCCATTTGGAAGGACTTCAGTTTCAAGCCCATGTTTTTGACATACAACTTGCGCATATTTGGATGGTGTAAGAGCCACATCACAGCGCTTAAAGAATTCCGTAAAATAACGCCAAGATAATTCTTCCATGAGAAAAGTTCCCAAATCAATTGTGGTGGTGAAGAGGGAGAATCGGTCGATTAATTTCACAAATCGATCAAAAACTCGATTTATTAGCTTTGGAGTGAGATAGGGGCTCAGTTTTTTTACAAAGGGTTTCCAGAATTCTGGGAGAAGAGTGTGGACTGAACCAATGCATGGAATAGCTAAACGTTTCGCATTTATCAACCCAGCAAGCCCCATACTTATAGGGCTGTGCACGTGAATGATATCTAATCCGAGATTGGATTGAGGGATTGTAAAGACGGGGAAAACGGCCCATTTATATTCAGGCGAGAGAATGAAACGTATGCCCTCACTAGTAAAAAGATTAGGATTGTCTTTAGTTTCACCCACCTCTCCTCGGGGCGCATAAATATATACCTCATGTCCTAACTCGCGTAAGTTCCTTTCTAGCGCCTTGATGGTGATAGTTACTCCATTAATTTGCGAGTATGTATCCGTAAAGAATCCAATTTTCACGTTTTAAGTTTGATTCTCCTTCAAACTTAAATCTTTTTGTTTATAAATTATTCATCCGAAATTGTAATGATCCAATGCTTGAGAAGAAATTTTTTTGATGACTAAAATTTAAAATCATCCATGAAATTTTCTCTAGCAATGACATCTAAAACTAATTCTGAAAAGGAAACAAGCTCTGAATATAAAACGTATCGGCGCGTAATCTGTGCTAAAGTTAATAAAGAGAATATAAAGCAATTTTTACAGATTTTTAAAGACGATGGGTGGCATAAGGTAAAAATTTTAGGAAAAAGAGGTGCAAAATACTCATTTATTAAAGGGCTTCCCAATAAGACACGTTACCATATGCGGCTTTATGAAATAGATGAGTATTTTTATCTTTTAATTCACCATGAACCAACGGTGAAAGGAGATATCTCATTTCACATCATTGGGCTTTTTGATAGATTCAAATCGAAAAAGGAAAACATTTTGAGTGCTGAAAAACTCGAGCTCGCGAATTATCAAGCAGGAAATGACTATTTTAGAAAAGAATTAATGAAGAAATTTCCAATCCTGTCAGAAATTTGTGAATTTAAGATAGATGAAGATGAATTAAAATATTTTGCCATGAAATTTGGATATATCTCCCTTAAATTACCCCTTGAAATTCTAATAGAAGATCTCTCCGAAATAATCCTTAAGGATGATATCGATATCGAAGAACTTAATCAAGTTCTGGTTAAATTATTTTCAACCTTAGATTTTAAACCACTTCCGATTGATTCTTCGGAATTCATTATCATTGAATCGCCTTCCCTAAAAAATTTCAGATGCCTAATTAAAAAGGTTAAAATTAGCGAACTAGACCTTCTCGAACTTGGAAATATAATAAAGCAGTATAAAATTACCTCCACTGTATTAATTCCACAGAAACAGGACATTATTTCAGCTACTTTAAGCCAAAAACTTGAACGTTTAAATATTAGTATTATTCCCCCTCTAATTTTTTTGAAGATCTTTCATATCTACAAAAATTTTCCGATATCGCCAGAACAATTCCAAAAACTCTTCAAGGGAGGGTTAATCACCTCCCAATACGTTGATGATACACTTCAAACTGCAGGATTTTCTGATTTCTTGAATAAAGCCACCAAGTTATTCAGTTATCTAAAAAATCAAATAGGATGGACATCTTATGATACTTTAGAGTACGAATTCGTTAAACAAGATACCTTCACTAAAGATGAACTTAAGAGCCTTCTACAATTCTTAGCCTATCCGCTTATTAATTTACTTTTAGTTAAATTAGAAAAAAGACGCCTCCGAAAAGACAAGGCATTTTATCGTGTAATCAAGAATTTTGATGAGCTTCAATTCCGCCTGAAAAATATCAAGAAATTTTTAAGTAAAATAACATAAAAAATATGTC
>SUPS01000105.1 GCA_005191415.1 Candidatus Helarchaeota ASGARD archaeon Hel_GB_A | reverse complement strand
GTCTTATATTTTTTTAATTGGATATATGATTATCATACTTAATGTGGAAGTTATTTTATATTTAATATCTAAAGAAGAAATTTTAAATTGGGTTAAAAATGATAGAACCTTTTTTCGTAGAGACCATGATCATAGTGGGTTCAATTAATCTTATATTTCTTTTTGCATATTTTGCAATTCCTGCATTTCTCCCTAAAGAATTTTATTTCTGTCCGAAGTGTGGAATTGGGGCAAAGGTAGGTTGGCCGATTGAAATGAGTTTTAAGAAAAAATATAAGTATGAAGATTCCTATTATAAAGAACGGGGTTTTTTAATGTGCAAAAAGTGTAATATAAAAATGGAATGGGCAGAAATGCCAGAATATTTTTGGAAAAAAAAAGTAAAGTATGCAAGGTTATGGATTATATGCTGGAGTATAGTGTTTTCAATCTTATTATTTTCAATTAATTCACATGCTATATCTCTCCCATTTTATATGCTTTTTATTACTATTCCACTTCAGATTCTTGGTCCTCTCATTGTTTTGAATAAAATAGTTTCTAAACTTGATGAGAAATGCAATAGAGAAATTTTAACTTGGGCGAAGAAATCCTATGGCTTGTGATGATTCACCGCCATATATCTAATCTGTAATGGTTATATGGGAGGACAATTTCTTGCGGCAAATACTTTTCATTAAAAAAATACTTATTATCTAAGTTCCTAAGATTTTACAGATTAATATACGAAGCAATATAAGTTTGAGGATGAAAAATTATGGCTAAGCTTTTACGAATTAATATGCGAACGAAGCAATATAAGTTTGAGGAACTTTCGGATGAGTATAGTAAATTGGGTGGGCGTGCTTTAATTGCAAAGTTGATGATAAATGAGGTGGAGCCGACTTGCCATCCTCTAGGAGCGGAAAATAAGATTATTTTTGCGAATGGTTTATTTGTAGGCACATCATTCCCTTGTCCGGGACGTCTTTCAGTAGGAGGTAAAAGTCCATTAACAGGAGGAATAAAAGAGAGTAATGTTGGAGGTTTAGCAGCAACACGAATGGGGCAACTGGGATTACGGGCGATAGTAATTGAAAATGCTCCAGAAGAAAATGGATTATATATTCTCGTGATATCAAAAGAGAAAGTAGAATTTTTTGATGGGACAGTATTTAAAGGATTAGGAAATTACGCCACTGTTGAGAAATTGAGGGAAAAATGGGGTGAGAAAATTGCAACGATTTCTATTGGACCTGCGGGAGAACAATTATTGGCTGCTGCTTCGGTTGCCGCTAGTGATCTTTATGGGAGACCCGCTCGCCATGCAGGTCGAGGAGGAATGGGGGCTGTTTTAGGCAGCAAGAAAGTAAAAGCATTGGTTCTTCTACGACCCGATGAACCTGAACAGGACCCTATAAGAGACAGTGAAGAGTTTAAGAATATTACCCGAGAGTTTAATCAAATTCTTATTCCTAAGAAGCGAGGCATGACAATTTATGGAACCGCTGGAATGGTTCGCGTTGCAAATGAATTAGGAGGGCTTCCTACTCAGAATTTTCGTGTTGGAAAATTTGATCAAATGGAAAATATTAGTGCAGAAAAGCTCCACGAAATAATCACCAATCGTGGGGGAAGACCAACTGAGGCATGTAGTCCAGGGTGCGTAATTCGTTGCTCAAATATGTATGTCGATGAGAAAGGCAATTATCTCACGTCAGGATTCGAATATGAAACAATTGCGATGAATGGTTCGAATCTCCTTATTGGTGATCTGGATATTCTTGCCCAGATAGATCGAACATGCGATGATTTAGGATTAGATACGATTGAGATGGGGAACGCGATGGCTGTGGCGATGGAGGCGGGGCTTCTCAAATGGGGTGACGGAGCAGCTGTATTAGCACTTTTGAAAGAGGTGGCACAAGGAACTCCCAAAGGAAAGCTGATAGCATCGGGTGCTGTAACAGTTGGGAAAGTGCTGGGGGTGAAACGGGTTCCACACTGTAAAGGACAAGGATTTCCCGCTTATGACCCAAGAGTATTTAAAGCAATGGGTGTCACATTTGCCACTTCGCCGATGGGGGCTGATCACACTTCAGGGCCTGCTATTCCTGGCCGAAAAGGGTGGGATCCTGATAAAGACTATGGAGATGTGCCAGAAGCAAGATGTAAAGTAGAATTAGCCAGAGAACTCCAAATAGCTGTCAGCATATGTGATGCCTTTGGCTTTTGTTTCTTTGTTGGACCAGACAAATGGGTGTTAGATTATGTGCTTAAAATATTGAATGCAAAATATGGTTGGAATTGGACTTTTGAAGATTTGATTGCGTACGGCAAAGAAATACTTAGAACGGAGCATGAATTCAATAAACGGGCAGGTGTTCCACAGATAAATCGATTGCCAGATTTCTTCTATGCGGAACCTCTCCCTCCCACTAATAATAAACATGATATTTCGGCAGATTCTTTGAAAGGATTTCAGTCGTTTTTCTTAGACTAATTTTTTATTTTTAACTCAAATTTACCAGATTTATTATAATCCAAGCAATTTTTTAGCATTTAATCCCATAATTTTTTCGGTTTCTTCAGAGGTGAGGTAATTATTATTTTCAAAAGAATAGACACACGCTTCAACCATTTCAGGACAAAACCCATCGGAGCCATAAAGAATTTTATTTACGCCAATGACTTCCTTCGCGTGTAATAAGATATCTTTCAACTTATTTGGAATCATGTACATCATGTTGCTTATATCTAAATACACATTTGGGAATTGACATGCCATCGCAATAGCGACATCGCTCCATGGATAACCGCAATGAGACATTATGATTTTTAATTTAGGAAATGAGGCAATCACCTCATCTAATAAGGCTGGATGCGCGTTACTGATTCTCATTTTGTAGCCAGGAGTTCCTGGAGGGGGATATCCTGTATGGAATAATACGGGAGCATCATAATTTCTAGCTATTTCATAAGCTGAATACAAATTTCTTTCATTTATGATCTTGGAACGGAAAGGCAGTAATATCTTCAATCCTTTGAATCCATCTTCGCCAAGGGCATGTTCCACTGTCTGGGAAATTTCAGTACGATTCTCCGATTTTTCAGGCGGATTAAAGAATGGAATAAAAAGATCAGGTTCGGCTTTTACCCAATCTTGCACTAACTTATTCTCATTTGCACTAGCAGCTAATAATACAATTTTATCAAGATTTGCCCGTCTTGCATGGGCACTTGTCTTTTGAATAACATTTTCGGCTTCTATAGGGGGTATATTATTCAACAAATCCATGATTCGTTGATAAAAACCATAGCCTTTGAAAATTTGGAATTGTTTTCTCATCGCTGCAGCGGTATTCCGTTGATAGAACAGATGGCAGTGAAAATCAATTCTCATGATGGTAACAGATACAGATTTAAATATAAATCTTAATAAGTAACCTACCTTTACAAATTGTAATTTAAATAAAAACGAAAAGAAAGATGTGAAAGAATTCTGTCCCATCGTCCTGTGAAAATTGTTGGAGCAGTAATTGGACTCGTTGCTATGATTTGGGCTATATTATGATTATCTTCTGCATTTAATGTCATGTTCACATGGGTTGGATCTTCTACCGCGGAGGAGCAGATTGCAGGATGGCTATTGATTATTCTACTGGTTGGCTGGATAGTTAGCATAATTAGTATGATATTGGGTTTCGTCACAAGGAGGTCAGGTGGTGGCTGGTTTATTGCTTCTGGCGCACTATTCCTTGCAATCTGGTTATTTTGCTACTTTTCGACGCCTATGTTCAATCCATATCCAACAATATACAATTTCATAGATGCTAGCCTTGACGGATCTGGTTGGCTTTTCCCATTTGAAGCGATTCTCTATAGAGTTGGAGCTATCATTATATGGATAGGACGAGTTCCAGGTGAATAATCTACTTTTAAAACCTAATTTTTTTTTATTGAATTATTGTTTTTGAAAAAGCGAGTTACTTTTAAAAGATAGACCATAAACGATTGCAACAATTGCTATCAACTATTTAAGGAGAGTAGTGGAAAATATAATAGCGGTCTTTTTTCACTTTTGGGTTGAAATAAGATGACGCGAAAATAATAAAGAGAGGTAATAATATGCCATGGTGGAAGTGTGAAAAATGTGGATATACATTTCAAGCAGCTGTACCTCCTGATGATTCGAGATGTCCGAGTTGTCAAGAGACATGTACTTTTAAAGACGTCACGTGTTATATTCCCGAATGTGATCTCGGGGATGGAAAAGAACATGTAGATCATCGATTATAAGTTCTGAAATAAGGAAAATGGAGGAGTATATATGAAACTTGAACTTGCAAATAATGTCTATTATGTAGGAATAATTGATTGGGATTTGAGAAATTTTCATGGACATAGTACGCATCGAGGATCTACCTATAATTCGTATCTTGTAATAGATGATAAGATAGCGCTAATAGATAATGTCAAGGCACCTTTTACGAATCAGTTCATTAAAAATATCAAAGAGGTAATAGGGGATTTAAGTAAAATAGATTATTTAATTTGCAATCATTTGGAGGGCGACCATACTGGATCTTTACCTACATTAGTGAAGCTATGCCCGAATGCACAGATTGTAACATCTGAGAAGGGAAAAGCAGGATTTTTACGAATGTATAAGGAGGATTGGGATATCAAAGCGGTAAAAGAAGGCGATACAATCAATTTAGGAACACGCACTTTAACATTTGTACCAGTTCCTATGATTCATTGGCCTGATTCAATGATGACGTATATGACACCAGATAACATTCTGTTTTCAAACGATGCTTTCGGGCAACATTATGCGTCTTCGAAACGGTTAGATTCAGAAAATCCAATTCATGAAATTATGGAAGAGGCTGCAAAGTATTACGCCAATATCGTCATGCATGTGTCTTTATTGATTAAAAAAACCTTACAAAAGGTAACAGAATCACTCAAACTTAAAATTGATATGATTTGTCCTTCACACGGAGTTGTCTGGAAAGATCATATTCAAGATATTTTAGCAGCTTATACGAAATGGGCGAATCGTGAAACGAAAGAGAAGATTCTAATCATTTATGATACAATGTGGCATAGTACGGAGAAAATGGCATTTGCATTGGCAGAAGGCATTCAAGAAGAAGGGGTAGAAGTAAAAATTTACAATTTGACTTTAACGGACAACAGTGATATTATGACAGAAGTATTAGATGCCAGAGGGTTGCTTATTGGGTCACCTACTATAAATAATGGAATGTTTCCCACAGTAGGGGGATTCCTTACCTACCTAAAAGGATTGAAACCTCCTGCAAAGTATGCATGTGCGTTTGGTTCATATGGTTGGAATTCTAAAAATACCATGAAACAAATTAACGCAAACCTCAAAGAGGCAATGATTCCTGAAATTCTGGAACCGATAACCTTCAACTTTACACCAGATCCTGAGGAGCTAGATAAATGTAAGGAATTTGGGAAAGTTTTCGCTAAAAAAATAAAAGAAGGGGGGAAAATATAAGTGGATTTTCGAATTACTCCAGAACAAGAAAAGCTTCGCCAAGAAGTACGCGAATTTGTCCAGAAAGATATAGCACCTATCATCGCAGAATATGATGCAAAGGACGAATTCCCTTTACAAATTGCAGAGAAGGCATTTAAAAAAGGATTCATGAACGTCCGTATTCCAAAGAAATATGGAGGACATGGACTAGGGTTATTAGATGAGGTAATAATTACGGAGGAATTGGCATATGGGGGAGTAGGGATAGCGACCTCCATTAATGTTAATTCTTTAGGATTTGAACCTATTTTAATTGCGGGGACCGAAGAGCAGAAAGAGAAGTATTTAAGACCTTTGACAGAAAAACTCTCATTTATAGCATTCGCATGTTCTGAAACGGTCGTTGGTTCTGATGTAGCAGGGATTCAATGTAAAGCATGGAAAGAAGGAGATGAATATGTTATTAATGGAACGAAATATTGGATTACCAATGCGATTTTAGCCGATTTATTCGTAGTTTTTGCGAAAACTGGTGAAAAACGTAAAGAATTAAGCGCTTTTATTGTCCCAGCAGATACTCCTGGCGTTAAGGTAGGGCCTCCAATGAAGAAAATGGGCTTACGGGAATCTCCTACCTCAGCCCTTGCTTTAAAGCAAGTTAGAATTCCAGAAGAAAACTTGTTGGGGAAAGAAGGTGATGGATTTCAGATTGCAATGGATACGTTCAATTCATCTCGACCCGCCATTGGAGCTTTTGGGATTGGGTTGGCACGGCATGCGTTAGACCTTGCAATAAATTATGCAAAAAAGCGAATTGCATTTACGGTACCCCTCGCAAATTTTCAATTAATTCAAGAGATGATCGCAGATATGGTTATTGGTATTGAAGCAGCAAAAGGATTAACATATAAAGCAGCATGGTTAATTGATAACGGGACGCCAAATATAACGCTTTCAAGTTGCGCAAAAATATATTCGAGTGAAGTAGCAATGAAAGCGGCATTGGATTGTCTTCAAATTTGGGGTGGACGAGGATATCTCCGGACAAATCCTGTCGAAAAATTAGTGAGAGATGCTAAAGTTCTCGAAATCTATGAAGGTACGACCCAAATTCAAAAAATAATAATAAGTGGAGCCGCTTTAGGCGGTTATTATAAGAGTAATTAAAATAAAAAAATTAAAATTAAAAATGAGAAAAATTTGAATAATTGAAGAGGTGAATGTATGAAAAGTTTAAAAGGAACGCAAACAGAGAAAAATCTTCTGACTGCCTTTGCAGGAGAGTCCCAGGCACGAAATCGATATACATTCTTTGCATCTAAAGCGAAAAAAGAAGGGTATGTCCAGATTTCAAATATTTTTACGGAAACAGCAGCAAATGAGAAAGAGCATGCTGAGCGACTCTTTAAGTTCCTAGAAGGCGGATCAGTAGAAATTCAAGCAGCATTTCCTGCAGGAGTTATTGCTGATACGGCTGAAAATTTGAAGGAAGCCGCCGCTGGTGAAAATTATGAATGGACCGATATGTATCCAAGCTTTGCAAAGGTAGCTGAAGAGGAAGGATTTAAGGAAATAGCTGCTGTATTCCGAGCGATTGCTGTTGCAGAAAAGCAACATGAAAAACGATATCTTGCTTTACGAGAAAACATACTTAATGGAACAGTTTTTAAGAAAGACAAAGTGGTAAAGTGGCGATGTGGGAACTGTGGTTATATTCATGAAGGAAAAGAAGCACCAACTATTTGTCCGGCATGTGCACATAAACAGGAATATTTTGAATTGTTAGCGGAAAATTGGTGAAATAAATAACTACCCTTTTATTTTTTTTCTTTTTTGTTTTTTAAAGCAATTATCGATGAAATTTTCGTTCTAATTCACTTTTTGGAAAAATGATGATCGTAGGGCGATTATGTGCACACACATAAGGATTATCTGTCTTTTGTAAGTCGTGATATAAGTTTTCCATTTGAGAGAGTGTAAGTTTATCTCCTGCTTTTATTGCCGCTTTACATCCATAAAGTTGTGCAATTTCAACACGAGAGGGAATTTTTTTTGAGTTAGGATCAATTTTTTGGAGTAATTCATCAATTATCAATGGAATTTCTTCGCGTTTAACAGTTTTACCTAAGATAATAGGTAATTTAGTAATACGGTAAGTAGTTTTTCCGAATGGTTCAATTTCAAAGCCAAAATCTTTCAGGATTGCAAGTTTCGAGGGTAAGCTTACGGTATCTTGAAGGGGCAATTCGATAGTAATTGGAGAGAGTAGTGTCTGAGTTTGTAAAGGATCATGTTCCAATTTTTTAAGAAATTTTTCAAACATAATCCGTTCATGTGCGGCGTGCTGATCAATTATATATAGGTTCTCACTATCGGCAGCAATAATAAACAGCTCATGTACCTGGCCAATAATTTTCATAGGAGGTAATTTTGCCGTTGGGGTAGGAGTAGGAGAAATAGATTCTGGCTCTTTCGGAGGAACGGGAACTTTCGAAGGTTTTATGAGTTTCTGTTGGACCGTAATAACTGTTTTAGGCGATGAAGGGGATTTTTCCTTTTGAATCAATTTTGCCTTTTCAGATTCCTTAATTTCAACTTTAGGAATTAATTTTTCTCGGTCAAATGAATCCAATATAATTTTACGAAGAGTATCATAGATTAAAGGTTCTTGACTGAATTTTACTTCTTGTTTAGTCGGATGTACATTTACATCGATCATCGAGGGATCAAGATCAAGTGAAATAACGACTAGAGGATGGCGGTTCTTTGGAAGAATGGTTTTATAAGCGTCATCGATGGCATCGATAATTAACTTACTTTTAATAAGACGATTATTGACAAAAATGGTGTAAAATTTTCGAGTACCACGTTGGATAACTGGTTTAGAAATAAATCCTGAAATTTGTAATAGGGGAGTTACATAATTAATCGGAATCATGTTTTTGGCAATATCTTTCCCATAAATATGAAAAATTTTATCGAGTCTTGTTGTTGAAGCGGGCGATTCTAATATTTTAGCCCCATCATGTGTTAAAGTAAAATGAATAGGAGCATAATGAAGTGAATAATGACTAACAATATCCAAAATTATCTGAAATTCAGCTTTACTTGTTTTCAAGAATTTTAAACGAGCTGGAACATTAAAGAAAAGGTTTTTTACGCGGACAGTAGTTCCGTCAGCTCTAACTGCATCTTCAATCGTAATCACTTTACTTTCTCGCACGACAATACGAGTTCCAATCGGATTTTCTTTTGTTTTCGTAATCAACTCGACATGTGAGACGGCAGCGATACTTGCTAGCGCTTCTCCTCGAAATCCCAAGGTATGAATCGTTTCTAGATCAGAAATATCGGAGATTTTACTCGTGGAATAGCGTTGGAAAGCTAATTCAGCATCATCAGGAGACATTCCCATTCCATTGTCAATGACTTCTATGAGCTGTTTTCCACCCTTTTGTATATTTATTTCTATTTTGGTGGCATTAGCATCTATCGCATTTTCCAACAATTCCTTTACAACGGAGGCAGGATTCTGAACTACTTCACCAGCTGCAATTTTTAGTCGGGTTTTTTCATCAAGTACTTTGATTTTTCCCATGAATTCACCCTATATGTGAATCAGTGCTTTATTCTTATCAATTTTTGGTCAGTCTATTAAAGTCAATTTGTAAAAATACTGCACCAATAAAAATTCATTTCCGTTGAAATTTTCTTAATAATTGAGCTAAAAATTCAACAAAAAAGATTAAATGGATCTATTCCATTGTAAGACCGAATAAAATTCAACCAACTATATAGGAAATAAAATAAAATACAAAGAGAATACTGAGAGGTTACCTTATGGTAGGAATACGTTCTTATGGTGTATATGTTCCCAAGTATAAATTACCGAGAAAGAGTATTGCGGAAGCATGGGATTTCCCAAAAGCTCCAGGAAATATAACAATTTCAAACCAAGATGAAGATAGTGTCACGATGGCGGTTGCAGCCGCTTTTGAAGCCCTCGAAACTGCAAATATAGACCCGAAAGAAATTGATGCCTTATATTTTTGTACAACAACACCTCCTTATACAGAAAAACAAAATGCAACTACTATTGCATCAGTTCTCGCTCTCCGAGATGATTGTTTAACCGTGGATGTTACCGATACGACACGAGCAGCTTCAATTGCTCTTATTAATGCATTTGATTCGATATCTGCCGGGAAGATGAAGAATATTCTCATTGTTGCAGCTGATAAACGGTATGCAGAACCAATTTCAATGTATGAATATCAATACGGGGATGGAGCTGCAGCTTTAGTAGTTTCCTCTGATGATGGAATTGCGAAAATTAATGGTTATCATTCAGTAAATTATGAATTAGTGGGACCCTGGCGAAAAGAAGGGGATCATCATACCCAACAATTTGAAATTAAAGTAGAGACTAAATATGGCTATATCAACAACACTGTTAAAGCAATTAAAGGGCTCATGGAGAAATTTGAATTAACTCCAGATATGATCAAACGTGCTGCCTACTATTGTCTGGATCCTCGTTCATATGGAAGAATAGCCGCTGCTTTAAAATTAAGTAACAAGGCGCTCGCGGATAATCTTTTCTTAGATCATGGAAATACAGGAACTGCCTTGGCTTTTCAGATCTTAATCGGTGCTTTTGAGCAGAAACCCTCGATAAAACAAGATGACAACATAATATTTGCGAACTATGGGGATGGAGCCGATGCGTTTTATCTTCAAGGGACAGAAAATTTACGAGCTGAGGTAAAGAAACATACAAAACTTCAGAAAAAATTGGCAAAACGCCAAGAGCTGCCAAAATATACAGACTTTTTGAAGTACCGCTATCTCATTAAAACGAAAGATCCCTTCGTCCGAAAATCAAGCAATGTAACCATGTGGCGAGATGCTAAGTTCCTAAATCAGATGATGGGATTTAAATGTAATAAATGCGGAACCGTTCAATATCCATTGTTAATGAAAAATTGTATTGAATGCGGAAGCCAAGATATTACACCTATGCAGCTCAAACGGACAGGAAAAGTATTTACATATTCGCTTGATCATCTTATTAATTGTGAATACTATCAGACACCAGTCCCTCGATGTGTTGTTGATTTAGACGGAGGCGGACGGCTTTTGCTCGATATGACTGATTGTAATCCGTATGATACGTACGTCGGAATGCCTGTGGAATTGACGTTTCGGAAAATACATGAAGGAGGAGGTTTTATGAATTATTATTGGAAATGTAAGCCCGCAGAAGGGGCAGTTAAGCCCAAATCTGCGGAAAAGGAGGCGAAATAAATGGGTCATATTCGAAAAGGTAGTATAAAAGATAAAATTGCCATAATAGGAGTTGGCGCCACTAAATTCGGAGAACAATGGGAAAAAAATCAACACGATTTGCTTTTAGAAGCGGTAAATGACGCATTTGCAGATGCAGGAATAAAAGACCCTCAAGAAGAGATCGATGCAATTTGGTGCGGTATCCAATACTATTTCACAGGATTGTCAGGTGGAACTGCTGCGGATGCAATAAAAATCTACGGTAAACCAGTTACACGGGTGGAAAATTACTGTGCCTCTGGGATGGATGCTTTCCGAAATGCATGTTTTTCGGTTGCCAGTGGCAAAGAAGATATTGTGCTTGCTTGTGGTGTTGAAAAACTCATGGATGAAGGGAGTGCTGGCTTACCTGGATTCAAAGAATTTGGACATCCTGTATTGCCTTTACCAAGTGCACCCGCAATGTTTTGTTTTGCAGCATCCCGATCCTTCGCAAAGTATGGCTGGACTAAAGAAGATCTGGCGCGAGTCGCTGTAAAAAATCACTTTAATGGTTATCACCATCCAAAAGCGCATTTTCGTCGAAAAATTACAATTGAAGATGTCATGAACGCCCCAATGATCGCGGATCCCTTAGGAAGATACGATTGCTGTGCAATGAGTGATGGTTCCGCAGCATTAGTAATCACCACCCCCGAAATAGCAGAAAGCTATGCGCATGCTAAAGATTATGTTCTAGTCAAAGCAAATGCAATCTCTGTTCATACCAACTTTCCTTGGTATAAGCCGTCTTACTCATTTGTTGGCTTCCCCTCAACCCAAGAAGCTGCAAAAATGGCATACGAAGAAGCAGGAATAACTGCAAAGGATGTCAGTTTCGCTGAAGTCCACGATTGCTTTACAATTACTGAAATGGTAAATTATCAGGACCTCGGATTCATTCCACCTGGGACTGCCAATGAATGGCTTAAAGAAGGAGGTCCCATGATAGATGGTGAAAAACCTGTAAATCCTTCTGGAGGCTTGAAATGCTTTGGCCATCCTATCGGTGCTACAGGCTGTCGAATGCTTTATGAATGTACTAAACAACTCCAAGGACGAGCTGAAGGACTACAGGTTAAAGATCCTGAGTATGGGCTAGCGCATAATCTAGGTGGCGCTTTTACAGTTGCATCTGTGACAATCCTTGGAAAGAAAGAATAATTCTTTTTTTCTATTTTTTTTATTTTTACATTTTTTATTTCTTCTTCTTTACTTTTCCTAACTGAATCAGCTCAAAAATAATTCCAAATTTCTCTTCCGTATCAAGATACGCCCATCGGATACTCCCGAGCGCAGTTCCGCTTTGAAGTACCTTAATTCCATTCTCTTTTGCAATAGCCAGAGCTTCATCCAAATCGGGTACATGAATTCCAATGTGATGTAATCCTCCTCCTTTTCGCCTCAAGAAATCAGCTTGACAACATTCGCCTTGAATTACCTCAATTAATTCGATCTGAAGAGACCCAACGCGAGCCAATCCATTTTTAATTTGAAATGTTTGGGGGCGATCCTTATAAATTATTTCTTCTGGAGGACGTTCTAAGATTTGAAAAGGTCCAATCCCAAAAAATTTTTCTAATAATTCAGAAGTCTTTTTGACGTTTCGTACAACGATTCCAATTTGATTGATAGCCTCTATTTTTAGATTATTGGTCATACTAATCCACTTTTTAAAAAATTAATGGTAATTGAATTCTATAATCCAATCATAGTTTGGTTTTATAAAAACTAGTATTGTTAGAAATCAGTTAAAGTGATTAAAAAAAATGTAAAAAAAACGAATTTTAGACTCAAATGAAGATTGAATCAAAGATTCTGTTGGCAGCTTTGAAGGGTTCTGCATTTCCACTAAATTGGATGATATATTCTTTGAGTTCTCGTTCGAATTCTTTTACAAATTCGGAAAGCTTTGAAATTAGAAACTGATTAGGAGTTCCACGAAGGATAAGGGCAGCGCGTATGTATTCACCTGTCTCAATTTGGAACTGATAATTTTCGTAGCTCAGCGTTTTCATTGAAGTTTCTGAAGCAGAGAGTTCCATTCCGAAACTTTGAAGTGCATGGAGGAACCCACCTACAAGATCTGGGTTGATTTGGAGGTCACCGAATTCTTTTTCAAATAATGTTAATCCGCTTTTCTTATCAAGGACAAGTAAATATGAGATAATTTCCAATCCATAGTTTTTCTCATGTTGTGCAATTCTTTCATTAAT
>SUPS01000104.1 GCA_005191415.1 Candidatus Helarchaeota ASGARD archaeon Hel_GB_A | reverse complement strand
GTCTTTAGGTAATTATTAGTATTATTTTTTGATTTTGTATTTGCCGAAAAAATTTTTATTCTTTTTTCTAACTCGTTAATCAGAATTATTATCAAATCTTTTTTGTTACTAATGAACGGTGAACTGAAATGAGTAAAGTTCCGGATTACAATAAAGTTGATGAGAAAATAGTCGAGAAATTGAAAGAAATTGTCGGTGAAGAGTACGTCATGTGGGATAATCGCCCCATGATGTACAGCTATATGGCTCGCGGGATTATGGGCATCCGTGCCGGACCACCCGATTGCGTGGTGCGTCCTGCTAATGCAGAGGAAATTTCCAAGATTTTGAAACTATGCAATGAGCACAAAATCCCAGTTACTCCCATGGCAGGTGGGCTTAGCGGTGGCTTTGCTCTCCCTCTCCTTGAAAATGGTGGCATCCTCCTCGAATGCTCCCGCATGAATAAAATCGTGGAAGTGAATACCGATGCTCGCTACGTGATTGTTGAACCTGGTGTCCGTGCTGGAGAAGTCTGGGCATACTTCAAAAAATACTACCCCGATTGGGCACCTCCCATCGCTGATGGCGCACCTCCTGCTGCCACTATTATGGGCGATGCTATTGAGCGTGGATTTTCCCTTGTAACAGGACGTTTTGGTCCTCAAGCTGATTTAGTTATGGGCATGGAAGTCGTCCTTCCAACAGGTGACATTCTCCGTACTGGATCTTGGGGTTTGGGAGGTGTCGATGAAAAGTACCAAGGTGAAAAAAAGGATGGACATGCTAAACCCTTCTATAAATATGGACTTGGTCCAGATCTTCACAGCTTATTCTTCGGTTCTCAAGGGGCGATGGGCGTCGTTACACGGGCTGCGTTAAAAATCGTGCCTCATTGTCATTACAAAACTGTCGTTGCCTTTGGCTTTACAAACTGGGAAGATGCATGCGAAGCAACTTTAATGGCATCAAAGTACGAATGCGGTATTTCAGACCATATGGTCATGGTACAAGGGGGAAATTGGTGGCTCGTCCCAACAAGATTTCAGAAAAATAAAATTCCGAAAACCTATGATTATTGGGCTAAACTGGGGATCCCAGAATATTTCATGAATTTTGAGTGCTGGGCTCATTCTCAAGAAGAATTGGATATTGTGACCTCTAAATTAAAAAAGGTCATCCTTGAAGATTATGCCCCTAATGCAAAAGGGCCTGTTCGAGAATGGAAACTCCACCCAATTCAAATAGCGAGTAGATTAAAGAAACCTAATAAAATTGCTATACCGTATGGTCAATGGGAGCAAGGTTTCTTATTTATCACTTGGTATACCCCTTGGAAAGATGCGGCGGAATGCGTTGAAATCTATTGTAGTAAAATGGAAGAATACAAATTTCCACCAGTGATGTGGATTGCCTCTATTGACCATTGTCGAGAATGCATCGTGATGCCAATTTTCTGCTTTGATTCACGAAACCCAGAAGACTTCGAGCGAATAGAGGCATGTGAGACTGATGTCACTAAAATATTCTTGAAAAAAGGATGGGTAAATTATCGTCCAAATCCCACGATTCATGCCCCGCTCACATATGCACAAGCCCCAACTGCTTATAAACTCCTACGGAAGATAAAGGAAGTCTTAGATCCAAATATGATCATGCATCCTGGAAGGCTTGCATTCATTAAGGGTGTCGAAGATCCCTTAGAAATCCCGCAATATATATTAGGATTTAGAAAACAGGAGGCTTAAAAAATGACAGAAGCTAAAACTGAAGTTGCAGAAAAAAAAGAAAAAGTAGGCGGATTAAAACGATTAGAAGAACTTAAAGAATCCCTCTATCGGTGCATCCATTGCAGAGCATGTCGATTTTCTTATAGTGGGGAACCCGACCGGAAAGGATTAGGAGAGCACAAAGGCGTGCTCTATGAAGGCATGCTTGATGGGTGTCCTGCGGGACATTTCTACGGTTGGGAAGGCTTTTGGAATGCTGGACGAATGTGGATGGCTCGCGCTGTACTAGAAGGTGATTTAGATCTTACCGATAAAAAAACCCGGCAACAAATGTATGATATTCTTTACCGGTGTCCTACGTGCGGAAACTGTTCAATGCAGTGTGAAAATAATTTACCCACAGTAGATATAAATGAAGCTCTTCGTGCTTGTCTTTATGAAGCTGGCGTTGAAATGCTTCCAAAACATGAAGGTTTACGCAAACTGATCGATACAAAAAATAACCCCTATAATGAAGAACATGCACATCGCACGGATTGGGTGCCCGACAAATCAGTAATTGATGATCCTGATGCAAAAATTGCCTATTATGTGGGATGTACTGCTTCCTATCGGATGCATAATATGGCAAAAGCCACTGTGGAATTACTATCTAAGCTTGTGAAGAAAGGGATTATTCCTAAATATACTATCCTCTCCGATGAAGTCTGTTGTGGTAGCGTTATTTATCGAACAGGCCAATGGGATGTCGCAAAAAAAGTCACAAATATCAATGTTGAACTTTATAACCGGTTCGATATCGTTCTCTTTAGCTGCGCTGGATGTGTTCGTACATTCAAAATTGATTATCCAAAATTTACTGATAAAGAAATTAAGTTTAAACCAATGCATGTTATTGAATTTCTTGCCGATTATTTGACGGTTCATTGCCCTGCCTGTGGAAAATATAATGATCTTGATTCTAAGTATTGCCAAAATCCATTCTGTCCCAAATATAGTGATCCAAAAATCTCGAAAGTCGGTGGAGGCGAACCATTTCCCCTAGAACTCCACGAAAATAAAATTCGAATTACGAAAAAATGGACTAAAGGACCTGTTACGTGGCATGATCCTTGTCATACTGTCCGCCATTATTGCCATGCTCTTAAAGATAAAGCAATTGAAAAAACTACTGGAGAAGGCGATAATAATATGTGGAAAATCTATGTGCCGAGCCAGTTTGAACGAGAACGGTGGATCGAAATGCCACGTGCTATCATGAGAGCAATTCCAGGGTTGGAACTACGAGAGATGTATAGGATTGGTGAAAATTCTCTATGCTGCGGAGCTGGTGGTGGTGTTAAAGCTGGATATCCTGACTTTGCTTGGAATGCGGCAAATGAACGCTTAGAAGAAGCTGATGCTACTGGTGCAGAAATTGTTATGACTGCATGTCCCTTCTGTGAATTGAATATGGGGCAAGCAGCTCGCGAAGGTCCAGACGGTGATCCTGCAGGTGCAGCAGTCGGTGGTAAGTTTAAAGAGAAAGTTCTCGATCTCTTAGAAATCTTGAATGAAATGATCGATTAATTTCTTTTTTTTCTTCTTTTATATTTTATTTCAGGTCATCTCTTTGTGTAACTCATCGATTCTATTTCAGATCGTCTCTTATTTCTCCATTAGGTAACATATTATCTGGATGAAATTTCCCCTCTTCTTCTAACCTTTTTCTTACACATTTAGAATAATCACCTTTACAATAATTGATTATCCATTTTTCCTCTATTTTCCCCTCTTCAAAAAAACGCTTCATTGGACATACCGGATACCAATAACATACTTTCATCAAAAAAACTTCTTCCATAATTATGTTTAATTCTATCGTATTAGGACTAAAAACTTAAATATAAGTGGGTATAGAATGATGGGTAGAAAAAGATGGGTGATCTAATGGGTGATTTATATTGACTGAGAAAGTAGTGATAGATGAAAGAGGGCGAATAACTATCCCGAAAAGTATAAGAGAAAAGCATAATTTCATCCCTGGTGAAGAATTAGAAATTATTGATGAAAATGATAAAATTATACTTAAATTATTAATACCAAAACAAAAAAGAACTAAATCTACAAAAAAATGGGGAAAAGATACTTTCTTAAAAGCCGGAAGATCTACCTTTGGTGATTAATTGATAAGTAAATTAATTGATGTTAATATTTTCGCTATTTATTTTGTAGAAGACCACCCAGGGTTTCCTTATATCAAAGAAGTCATCGATAGCGGCATTGTTGGGGAATTTCAATTATTAATTCCAGAAATACTTCCATTTCGAGCCTACTGGGTTCATACAACCAAATGGGGGATTGAAAAGCAGATATCACGAGAAATTATTTTTGATTTCTTAAAAAATTATTCTAACCCAAAATATGTAGGATTGTCTCGCCAAAATCTTATATGGGCATTTAAACTTTCCGCTCAGCTTAAGCATGATATTTATGATTGTTATTATTTAGCATTAGCTAAGCAGGAGAAAGCAGAAATTATCTTAACAACAGATACTGATTTTGAAAAATTATGTAAAAAAGTAGATCTGGGCTATGAAAATCCTATTCCTTTAGAAATCCTTAAAAAATTCTCAAATAAATTATAAATAAATTTCACGAGATTATAACAATGAGCAAGCAATATTTTACCAAAATACTCAAGCATTTACTAAATCAATCACAATTACTATTAAAAAATGATTTTACATGGCAAATATTTAATAGAGATGGGCTCCCGATTACTGACCCTTATGGAACACTCGAAGTAAGTGATGAGATGATATATGTCTTCCATCGTCTTATGGATATTCGAGATAAACTTCCTAATTACGCTATTGATATTCAATTTTTAAAAGAAAATTTTATAGTTGGCTTAGGAGCCCCAGATGCCTTAGTTCAGCTCTTCAGAGATTTGGATCTACTTGTTCAAAATATTGTAAATCCGCCGCCTTGCCGAATTGCCTACAAAATTTTTTCATATGATGATAAGATTCTGTATCAAAACGGCGAAATCCCGAAAGAACTGAACATATCCATCATATTACAGGTCGCCCACCAAATTGACAAAGCCTGTTCGCAAGTCTATGAGCTATTTATGGGGAATTCACAAAAACTAGCTTTCCTAGGAATGCGCCATTCTTCCCATAATAAACAATACTCCATAATCACGAGTAGTGGACAAAAAACTTTCCTTATTGGGATGGTTCAAAGCGATAATCTGGGTAATATGTTCTACCTCACTCAGGAATATCACCCCTTAATAGAAAAAATCTGAATATATTAGATTTTTCGAGATATATCTCCTTTTTGATTATATCTCACATTATTGAGAAGGTATAACGTTTAAAATTTGTGAAATTTACATGAATGATGGACGTGTCATATACAAGGTGAGACCCTATTTCTAAATCAATTATTGTCACGTTATGAATTGATCCATGTAGATTCGCGCCACATCACGTTAGAATAGTTAGAATCACGTTAGAATAGGATTGTACCAAATCCAGTAAGCACTAGACTTAAATAATAGATGAATATGTAAGGAAAAATACTGAATAGAAGAGAACTAATTACTATAATTAGCAAGCCGAGACAAATTAAAATCTTTTCACTTACTTTTTTAGTAAGCAACTAACTAATAAATACGAAACCTCCCCCTGAAACTAGAATTATAATAACTGAAATGAGAAATATCTGAAATTCAGGAAGAATTAAAGGAAAAAATAGAAGATTTAATCGTGCAAGGCTGATAACTAAATATATAAGGATAGCAACAGTCATAGACTTGAAATACATGAAATCTAAACAGAATTCCTCATATTATTAAAAAAGAAGGCAAACCCAAGTATTAGACTTGAAATATATGAAATCCAAACAGAATTCCTCACATTATTAATCAATTTTCTCGTCTTCTCCAATCTTGATTCTTATATTTCTAAGGAAAAGTCCAAACAATGAGGTTCACTTTAAGATCACCTGCCACAATTCGATTATTACTTATCGAACTTAATAAAATTACACCAGCATCATGGTACAATTCAGAAATTAGGCTATAATCAGCAAGATCCCAAATTTTTATGGTTCGGTCTGAAGATCCCGAAATCAAATACTTTTCATCCGGAGAAATAAGCAATATATTCACAGAATTCGTATGTTCTTCAATGGTCTGAACGCATTCTCTTGTTTGAATGTTCCAAATTTTGATTTAACCATTTTAACTCCCCTAAATCATCTAATTATCCTAATATTTATTAAAATTTCATAGATTTCCTTTAATCCTATTACTCAAATCAATTCTTTTATTGTATGGACTAGTTTCTTCTTCATCCACAGACTTAAAAAAACTCTTGTTGATATATAGTTATCAATTAAATAATTATGCGTGAGTAGGATGCAAGAACTAGAACTCCTTTTAGATAATATCTTTCAAATCCTTCACATAATCATTTTCATTATATGTAGCATCATACTTTTCATAAAATCGAGGCGTTTAGAGCTCTCTGAACAGAAAAAATTCTTTATAGGGTTAGCTGGTTTTGCACTAGGTTGGAGTTTAACGCATTTAACCTTTCTCTTTGTTAATATTATGCCTGAAGAAGACCCATTATTTGCAGTGCTATGGAAAATCGCGGCTTGCATTGGAATTTTGGCATTGTTGTCAATTATATTGGTCATAGAAAGGTATGCAGTTAAATCAAAATATGTATTTTCAATCATCACGCTGATAGGTTTAATATTGGTAATTGTCCTTCCGATTTATGGGAGAGAAATTTCGGGAGCCCGATTAGCGAGTTATATTTTCCTTCCAATTGGGGCATCAAGTATCGTCTTTTTGTACCTTTACCTGATAATCAAGCTTACAGGAGAACCTCGGCGGGAGACCATTTATGTATTTATTGGAATTCTATTAATTTTCTTTGGATATGCTCTGGGAACTGAACTATTGAGTGGAGTTTATATTCCGTATCGGTTTGTAATAAATTCTCTCCTTATGATTTGTGGAGGCATACTTGTTACAATTGTTTATAACAAACGGGAATGATTTTGGAATAGGAAGTTTTCCACCTCTTTTTCAGTCTTTTCATTATATTGAATCTCACCAAGTAAATTCGCTAATTTTTCAAAAGGAGATATTTTTTCTGGAGTAATAATGATTCTATGTCTATCTGCTTTGATTAAGATTAAATCGCCCTCTCTTAATCCTAAGATTAAATCGCCCTCTCTTAATCCTAAATTTTTCTGAAATATTTATTATTCAGAATGATATTTAGAAAATTCTGATCATGAAAATTAATTCTCCATTGAAAATTCAAGTAAATTTAATTCTTTTAGTTTTTCTTTCGATGGGATGCCTTGATTATTCCATCCTCTCTCCATATAATAATCATCTAGGAGCCGTTCAATATCATCTGCAGAGAGTTCTTTTTCTTGATAATAATCCATCAGCTTTTTAATTCCATCTGGGGTCTTCCGCGGGGTGAGCCAGATACGAGATATTTTATCTCTAGAAGTCCATCCCTCGCGGATATTCAAAAGTTTATAAAGTGTGAAGATGCGTTCGCCGCAGTGCTTCAGTTCCTGGGGTGTTAGCTTGATGCCAGTTACGGCAGCATAGAACTCCGAAAGCTTTTCAATATGAATGACATCTGTTCCAAAGAGAGTATAGACAATGCAGGTCCCCAAGCTGTTATGCACTGCCATGACATCTTCAACATGCTTTGCATAACGAGCCACATTGAATTTCCCATAGTATGGAGTTTCTGTGAAAATACGAGCCAATTCATCAGGCGAAAGTCCCATGTGGCTAGCATCGTCTTGAAGAATTTTGAGAGCCATTTTGGGAAGAGTGTAAATTGATTGGGAACCTCCATGGTGTGGACGCGGGTTAGTTAGATATGTAAATCGTTGTGGGTCTAGTGTAGTCGTCCGTCCGTCTTGAATGGTATCTGCCCCTTTAATTAGTCCCGTTCCTTCCTCGAAGGCATCTGGGTCAAGCTCTAATTTTTCTGAGAGAGGATACCACCCCTCAGCCATATCTTTCCCAATATCTTTCCTTGAAAGAATTTGATTGAATAGATCTATGTAAGTTGAATATTGACGGGGAAAAGCATCAGGAATAGAGCGTGTGACCCAATTTAAAATACTCCCAACCGTAAAGAGGCAAACCCCAGCACGATTACATAAATCCAGTAATTTAATTGCTTCTGCTGGATTTGCTAAACCAAGCCGAAGCGCTAGACGAGCTGGGAGAAAATGATGCCCAGTAAAAGATGTGATACCTTTAAAAGGCCCTTCTGGAATATGATAATCCGTCCGACAGGCGAGAATACATCCATTACAAGCGAGATTTTGTTGAAATTTATAGTTCCGCCAAATTCTCGGACCGAATTTCTTTTTCCAAGCCCGATATGGTAAGGTTCCCTCATATACCAGAGGTGCTTGAAGATCCCAACCTGATGTAATACCGAGATCTTGAAATTGCTTTACCAATGGGACCTTCAAAATCCTTTTACGGATAGCTTGTACTAATTTCAAAACTTCTGCTGGATGTGCGACCTTGATTCCCTTTGTACCCCAGGTTACGATAGCTTTAAGGTTTTTTGATCCCATTACAGCGCCAAATCCAAATTTCCCCAAATGTCCACTATAATCGGCGATTGCAAGAGCATAACGTACTAAATGCTCGCCCCCTTTACCAATAGCAAGCACACCGACCAGTGGATTTTCACGGATGAAATAATCTGTCGTTTCATATATATCCCTATTCCCCCAAAGACGTTCTGCAGACTTAATTTGGACTTGTCCTTCATTAATGTAAAGATAAACTGGGTTTTCTGCCTTTCCAGTTATAATAAGATGATCGAACCCCGCGTTTTTAAGCATTGGTCCAAAACGCCTAGTTCCCACAACAGCATTATCTATAAAATGTAATCCATCTGGCGAAGCGATTATGGGTGATTTAGTAGTTCCAACTACTTTTCCTGCACCTGGAATTAATGTACCTACCAAGGGACCTGTACCTATCGCGATTGTATTTTCAGGAGAAAAAGGGTCAGTATTAGGTTTCTGATATTCCCAAAAAAGGCGATTATTTATTCCATATCCTCCTAAAAATTCAGAAATATAAGATGTAGAGAGTGGAACAATTCGTATTTTCTGGGAACTTAAATCAATATGCGCTATTTTCCCAGCATAACCAAAAAATTTCACTTATTTTCCTCCAATATATTCTAATGCTCCATAAGCACAATACTGGGCGCATAATCGGCAGTTGGGTTTGCACCTCTCTAAAAACCTAATCTCCGTTGGAATCCAAGATGAACCCTCAAAATGTCCAGGTCTTATTTGGATATATGCTCGTGAAGGATTAAAGGATTTAGAATGAATAAATGAACAAATTAACATACAACTTAGACATTGTGCGCATTTTTTAGAATTAATTCGGATATTTTGTTTCGTAAAATGCGACATCTTTATTTCCTTCCATGCTTATCTCATTATGTTGTATTTTCTACAATAACGCTTAAAGTGCGGTGTGCCTTCCCCTACCGCAATAATATCCAAAACCTTCTGAGGTTCTAAAATCTTCATACCGCCCACTATTGAAACTCCTCGACTAAACAGAGGTTCGGGAATAAATCCAGCCGATGGTCCCACTACTGCTACCTCTCTGGCATTTTGAATCCAACCTAGCAAAGTTTCGAGAGTGGCGGTAGCTAAAGAAGATCCTGTAATAAGTGCAATGTCTGCAGCTCGTAAGTACTCTTGAGTAGATTCAGGAGATTTTATGTATTCCTTCGTACGAATTAAATTAATATCCCTCAATCTATCATCAATTACTGCGATATTTTTCACCTTTCCTTGAAGCTTTGGGAGAAAAGCTCCGATATATCCAATCATCACTACCAAATCTGTTTCTCTAAATGAAATATGGTCGAGTGGATCAGTATCAAATATAATCTGATATTTTTCTTGAGTTTGATTCAATATATGTTGAGAAACTGCATTCAAAACAGAGATTCCAATAACTCTTTCTAGATCATTTTCTTTATTACTCGCAAATTTTAATAACTTTTTTATATCAAGATCTTCTAAAGATCGAACACTTCTAATATACTCACAAGAATCAAGAGGATCTTGATTAAACACCGAAAAGCATAATCCACATGATCCGTCTTGAAGCATTGTGCCCGTGAATCGAAATCCTTTACTTATTCTCTTAATATGTAACGTTTTTTGGTCTATCTGAGCTAAAACTTGTGAAATTAAATCATCGATTAATTTACCCACTATATTGACACCTTTTTTATCTGAGTAAGTCCACAATTAAAGTTGACCAGCCAAAGTTCTTTGCCCCATATCCTTGCGCCGTAAAGGGATTGTATTGTTCCCTGAAGCCAGATATCTCAATCATCTCACACATTTTTGCAATGATGTGCTGGGCGTATTCATCAAACTCGTGTCGCTGTAATCCTTTTACGATATACCAATTTGAGTTGAACCAGGTGGGACCGCGCCAGAGCACCATTGAAGAGCCTCTTGGATTAAAATTTGGGGATGATTTAGCAACCGAGGGAATCGGAAAGGGTAACCAAAATTCCTCTTCATTCACCAGATGTTCATTCACCAATCGCTCAATCTTATTTCTATCAATATCCAATATTAATGGAAATAGACCCGAAATCGTTTTTTCAGGTAAAAATTCATTATTTAAAGAGAAAATTGAATAAAAAAAGCCAGTTTCATCATCCCAACATTTATTATTTAATGCTTTCTGTGCCTTTTTCGCACGCGATAGATATTGTTCCTTTCTTGACTGATCACCAACGAGATCACAGAGATTTGCGAGCTTTTCTAAGTTTAAAATATAAATAACGTTAAAGGCGACGTCTTTTACTAGAAAGAGATTTAATTCTTTTATTCGGTCGATTTGCCAATCTACTTTGTTATATTCCTTTATCAACTTACTCAGCCACAATCCAGCACGGAGCGTGAAAAAATGGGTAATTTTGTGAATATAATCCCATGTTGGCAATAAATCCATCCCACTTTCCCATGGGTGAATGATGGAAACTAAACCATCCCCAGAAATTTGTTCATTCCGTTCCAAATGGAGCCAATCATAATAATCTATGAGAGATGGGAGTATTTGCTCAATAAATTCTCTGTCTTGAGTTGTATCATAAATTTTTGTAACAGCTTCCGCTATAACGGGTGGCTGAGTAATACGACTTCTATCTGGTTCTGGCCATAATCTCTTGAAAAGCCAATCTCCTAATCTCGGAAATACTCCTTTGGCTTTTTTCCAATAACACATATGAGGGAGCATTCCATTCGCGAATTGCTTTTTAATTAGGCTTAATAACTCTCTTTTGGCATTCTCTGGGTTGAAATAGGACCAGACAATCGCATGGAAACAACTATCCCAGAGCCATTGATGTTGATAGGTACCAATGCTTGGACATGTATAGAAATATTCGCTGTTATGTACCAAATTTCCTGTGAGTACTTCACGCGCTCTTTCTCGAATCTCCGTAAAATTCATCATCCAAAAAATTCCAAAATGTTTTAAGAATATCGTTAATTAGTTAATAAGAAAAGTAAAAAATTATATTAGTTTTTGTAGTAGAAAAAAAAGCCATTCTGTAAGAAAATTTATGTATCTAGAAAGTAGGTCTTAGCAAAGGACGACCCACTATGGCGGAATATGAACTTCCCTTTAAAATCGTTTTCGCTGGATTGGAGAATAGCGGTAAAACATCTATTCTCTATGTTTTAGAAAATAAATTTAGTATGCTCAACCCCCCTCCCACCGTAGGGGTCGAAAGGGAAACATTCAATGTCCTAGGATTTCCAATTATTTGCTGGGACTTAGGGGGGCAATCTAAGTTCCGTACAGCCTATTTACAACATGAACGGACGTTCTCAGATACAGATCTGCTCTTTTTTATTCTTGATATCCAGGATAGGTCACGATTTGGTGATGCAGGAGATTATTTTGAAGAAATTATTACAATGTTTAAGAAATTAGACCAAACCCCACCTATCATCATCTGCTTACATAAGGCGGATCCCGATTTAAGAGAAGATGAGCGTATATTAAGTAACATACAAATTGCAAAACAGGTTTTTCGCCGGAAATCCAAAGGATTCGAAGTTGAGATGTTTGAAACCACTATTTATGAGAAATGGACCTTAACGCTTGCTTTTTCCCAAGGATTAAAAAAGCTTTCTCCGAAATCACAAATTTTGGACCAACAACTTGCGGCATTTGCCCATCGACTCCAATCGGAAACTGTCATGCTCCTCGATGACAATGCTCTTCTCTTTGGTCAATTCTCTACGAACGAAGAGAGCGCTGATATCTGTCAAATTATCTCCCCGCATCTTGCCACAATGGCTGATCGTATTATTAAATATGGGACGACTTTCGAAGTGTTTCAAGTGAAAGTGGGGGGTTGGGTGGTATTTCGCGATCTACAAATAGAAAATAGACGATTTTACCTCATTATCTATAATAATCAAGCAGATATTCTTAATTTAGTTGATAAAGATCTCCCACAATTTGCGCAACAAGTATCAAATATTATTCAATCTTTCTTCTTATAAGTAGGAGGCGGACTTCATTCCGATATCTCAAACTCCCTTTAAAATAGTCTTTTGCGGATTGGATAATAGTGGGAAGACGAGCATTCTACTCGTTCTTGAAAATAAATTCAGTTTATTAACTAACGTGAGCCCAACCAAAGGAATGGACCGAACTGAATACGATGTCCTTGGTTACCCTATTATGAAATGGGACCTTGGTGGCCAATCCAAATATCGGAAGAATTATGTAGAGAAAGGCTATTTTGATTCTACTGACTTAATTTTTTATACTGTCGATATCCAAGACCCAGATCGTTTTGATGAATCTTTCCAATTTCTCAAAGATATTATTGAATATTTCCGAAAAAGTGAACAGAAACCCCCTTATCTCGTGATTTGCCTTCACAAGGTCGATCCTGACATCATAAATGACCGTCAAATCCAGACCCGAGTTCAACAATGTGAAAAGCGAGTGCAGGATTTAATTGATGTTGAATACGCCATCTTTCAAACTTCTATCTATGATACATGGAGTTTAAGGAAAGCCTTCTCTAAGGGAATCTTGAAACTCTCCCCTAAATCATCTCTATTGAATAGTATTATGGAAGATTTCCTCGATATTACGCGTTCAGATACGCTCCTACTTCTTGATGAAGACGCACTTATCTTTAGTGAATGCTCGCATGACCCAGAAAGCTACAGGCTCCTAAATATAATCACCCCTCGACTTGCTACAATGGCTGATAAACTCTCAAAATATGGTAAAGATATTGAAGTCTTTGAAGGGAAAATTGGAGGTTGGGTGTTCTTTAAACCCTTATTTATCCAAAATAAAACTTTTTACATCGTAATTTTCAACAAAAATAAGGAGAATATCAATGAAATTAATTTTGCTCTCCCAGAACTAACTGAA
>SUPS01000103.1 GCA_005191415.1 Candidatus Helarchaeota ASGARD archaeon Hel_GB_A | reverse complement strand
TATTAAAAGATTTTGGAAGTGTTCTTAGCTGATTTCCACCCAAATCTAATACTTGAAGTAATTCTAATTGAAGTATTTGCTTTGGGAGACTCTGTAATCGATTATGAGATAAATATAATTCTTGAAGGGATTTTAGGCTTCCAAAAGATTCTGGGAGCATCGTTAAATTATTTTCTTTTAAATTTAGGGATTTTAATAGCTTTAATTCACCAAAGGATTTCTTGAGAACGGTTAACTTATTATTATTCAATTCCAATCTCTGGAGAGATTTTAGATTACCAAACGATTCTGAAAGTGTCCATAATCGATTATGAGATAAATATAATTCTTGGAGGGATTTTAGGCTCCCAATTGATTCTGGGAGCTCTATTAATTGATTTTCACATAAAAATAAAGATTTTAAAGATGTAAGTTGCTTAATAGACTCTGGAAGGCGCTTTAACTCACATCTATATAATCCTAACTCGACTACTTCATTATTTTCAACTTTAAATCCAATAGTTTCCAACTCTACCTTTTCTGTATTCCGAATTGATTTGCGAATTAACTTCTCTAATTTTTCTAAAATTCTAGCTTGTTCTATTTTCACTAAAGAGTACTTTTGTGCCATACTTTTTACCTAATTCTTTATTGTAATTAAATATTAAATTCTAAGGATCATAATTTTTCTAAGCGACACATTTATGAATTCCAAAATACCGTTCCAATTCAGAATAATCTTTAGTTCTTTTCTGTTTAAAACGTGCTAATCACTCAAAATCTCTTGGCTTTTTAAAAGGCTTATTCGCTTTAGGCATGATAATTAAAAATATATTCAAAATAATAACTTATAGTTTGGCTATGTAATGCTTTTAAATAAGAACATATTTAGTTTTACTTCCTTCTTTCAAAGATCTGATGAGTTTTTTATGTTCAAGATTTTGAAGATATTTTTTAATCCAAAATAATTGGGTTCTCATAAAAATTCGATAAATTAACTGATGCGCGAAATGGCTTCTACGAAAAATATACGGCATCATTTCTTTCGCTGTTAAAACTCCTCTTCGTTTTAGTAAATTAAGAATGCGTTTTTCAGCTTGATCCATGTCATCTAAAAACATGCGATAATTAGCTTTTTCGACACTCGCAGGTTGTGGTTTTAAATGTCCGCGGACCATGAACTTAATGTGATATTTCTCTGCATATGCAAGGATTTTTGATACAGATTGACGAAAATCCTCTATGGTAGTATGAATATAAGGCGTCCAAGGAATCATATCACCTGTAAAAAGAAGCTTACTTTGACGATCTAATATGCTGATGCTATCATTACTGTGCCCTGGCGTAAAAAGCACCTCAAGTTCATAATCTCCAAGCTCAATGATATCCCCCTCATCCACCGCAATTAATCCATTTATTGGTTTTGTTCCTCCATACATTATAAAATTGTATCCCATAATAATTAAACGTCGATAAAGCCAACTTAATCGTCCATGAAAAAGACGGGGATACGTTTCTTCAATTAATTCCCAAAATTCAAATGTATCGAGTGTATTATATTCTCTACGCTTTAAGGTATTATTGGCATTTTTATGAGCAATAACTTCTGCTCCAAATCTTTCAGCAAGCTTTCCAGCATTTTGACAGTGATCCATATGCGTATGGGTAATAATTATTTTTTTTATTGTTTCAATTTTCAAAGATTTTAAAATTTTGATTAAATAATTAACACCCGGGTTATAAGAAGACCCACAATCGATTAATGCTGGCTTTTTTGCTTTAATTATATTTACATTCGCGGTAGCAAACCCGCTTCCTCTAGGAAGGAGGGTATATACATTTTTAGATAATTGGTAAAGTTTCGGCATAGTTTAATCATTTAAAAAGGTTGAATCTGGGCAATATAAAAATAACTCAAAAGTAAAGCTATACAAATTCCTTTTCTTAAGGAATACTAAGTAATTAAACACCACCAATACGTCTAGTTTTCATTTTCCATTTCTTTTTAAATCGTTCGGTTTTATATTCAAGCTTATTTCTGCTTTTTGGCTTAATAGGGCCATACTGATCTAGTAATTTTGTAATTAACCCTTTAGTATCTTTGTTAAGAATGATGTTTGGATTTAATAATTTGTCTAATATTTCCTTTTTACTAGCTGTATCGTCTAAACCCAAGCTATTCAAAGGTATTCTATAGGATAATGTGGTCCATACTTTTTCCTTCTTAAGAAAACCTCGGACGCGAAAGATTCCACTTGATTTAGAGTAAAGGTTACTCTTTATTTCTGACATTAGCTTAGGTTCATGTATATAGACTGTTATATATGTTCCGTTATCTGTATTTTCTTTTTTAGGGCTCATCATTTAATCCTTCATTTTTTTATTTCCTTTGCGAAACCATCGTCTTAATGTCTTCTTTAATTTTTGATGCGCTTCTAATAAAAATTTTGGAGGTTGAAATTTCTCTCTTTCATGAAGCAAATTATCTAATATTCCAATTGTATGAACTAATTTTTCTATTTCTTTTTTCTTTTTTCCAAAAAATCCCTTTTTCTTTTTTCTAAAAAATTCCATTTTCTTTTTTCCAAAAAGTGAGGATACTTTCTTAATCAAATAGTCAATAGACGTTTTATTAAAAAAATGACTGTCAAAGAGCTCTATTTGAAATCCTTGATTATTTAACAATTTATCGACTGTTGTATTAAATTTTTGGAAGGTTGTGATATTTCCATTCCAATTACGTAATTCATCATCAAATTCACTAAAAAATGCTGTCTCAATCAAATTAATTTTAGCCATAATCTTAGATTCTCGATCCTTACGATCAGCTGCGACTACGAAAATGAGTCTTTTCTCTTCGATATTCTTATAATAGAGCACTAATTCTTCCAAAATTATGCTTTTCAAGTCTTGATTACTAATTTCTTTTGAAAAAGAAAGGATAGCTACTAAAAACCCCGAAAACAGCTGTTCATTAATGTTCAAATCCTTATATTCTCGATGGAATAAGCATTTCCCATCTTTATGAATAATCCATACAGCATAAATCATGATCCATCGCACGAACTGAGTTAAAACATTTCTTTGATCTGCTTGGCAACAATGGCAATATCATCAGAAATTAATAAAACGTCGCCATCTTTCCTTACTTTGGTAAAAATAAAAAGGTTATCATTGATTGGGATAGCGACGATATGCCCCAGTCCTTTAATATTTGTAGCAATTAATGCATCTGGAGCTGCTTTAATAGTAGCAAATTTTATGCCTCCTAGGTAAATAGAAGGCGCTTGGGCATTCCAATTCTGAATCATTTTTAGAACATCTTTTGTTATATCCCATAGTTCAGCTTCTTTGGTAGTTTGATAAAAAATTGTGCCTTTGAAGTCAACTAAAGCGAGATATAGTATTTCAGGAATACCTAACAAACTATCTATGAAGTTTAAGACTTCATTAACCTGATCTTCTTCACCAGCGATTTCTTTACTTAGAGATTCCGATGGTGTGGAAGTAGTTGATTGATCTTGAATTGGCTTTGCTTTCTCTCTCTCACTTATAGATTCACTTGGAATTGGTTCTGAAGGCATTTGTGGGACTTCCTCACCGATTGTGGCTATTTTTTCTCTTAATGATCCAAGATGTGGAGTACTTTGTGGTGCTTCAGGTGTTAGAAGAGGTTCTTTTTGGCTTAACTCTGTTTCATCTGCCGATGGCGTTTTTTCTAAAAGTTCAGAAGGTCGCACTAAAGGCGATTCATCGATAATAGGTTCTTGATGGTATGATGGCTGACTAAGGGTAGCGGGTGTAGCTGTGTCTGACGGAATTGTTGGTGCGGGTGGGCTCTCTATTTTTTCCACTTTCTTGAATTTTTGCGAAGCTTCTGAAGAGAGTAATTTTTCTAATAATGTTTCACGAGCCTCTGCTGGACTTCTCATCAATTTTTCCAGTAATTTTTTCTGCGCATCAGCGGGCATTAAGGGTAATTCTTCCTGAATTCGCTTACTTAACTTTTCTTTGATTTCATTTTCATCTAATATAGGCTTTTCAGGGACTTCTAAACTTTCGGGTATTTTTTCAGAAACCTCAGGCGCAGACACTAAAACAGCTTTTTTCTCTTCTATTAATTTCTGATATTTTTCTTCTAATTCTGCCTTCTTATAGCTTGATTTCATTTTTTCTTTAATTGCGACAATGTGTATAAACTCATCAATTGGAATTCTAATCCAACCCTTCTCCTCATATTTGATAATTACGCTGAAAATTTCTAAATAGGGAATTTGAGTAACATTAAATACATCATCTATTGTGTGGGATCCATCCAATAAACTCAGAATTCGTTTTTCCTTTTCATCAAATCCCAATGTAAATGATACATTTGTAGCTAAAACTGGCTTAATATTTAGTTCTGGATACTTCGTTTCATCTACTGGTACTTCTTCAACCTTTGTTGGAACTTCAGTAATACTAGGTTCTTCTTCTGGTATCTTCACGGTCATTTTTATTATTTTATTTTTTTCCATTTTCGCAAGAATCTTTTTGAGTTCCTTTTCAGACATTACTAATTTATCAGCAATATCCTTAATTGTATGTTTTCCATCACATAACTCATTAATATCGTATGATTTCTTTGAAATCATCCCAAGTCTAACAGCCGTCTCAGGGAATTTCTTAATACTTATTGGAATTAATTCAACTTCTCCCTTGGTTTGAAGTTTAAGCCATCCTTTATTCTCGAAGTGTCTTATTATATCAACTACTTTTTTCCTGGGAATACGCGTTTTATCAATTATCTCTTTAATACTATGAAGTCCATCACAAAGCTTTAAAACGGCCGATTCATCCTCTGACAGACCAATTGTTAATGATACTGTTTCCACCAGTTTGGGCAATATCTGCCCTTTAGACTCCGGTTCCACGAGTTTTACAGGTTTTTTCACAGCTTCTTTCAAATCATTGACGTACTGATCCATTTTCGTTTTAAAAGAAAGTAATTGTCCCTGATATCCCTTCTTAGTATACAAGCTGAGTAAAATATCCTCGCTTATTTTAAAAATCGCAAGATTTGTGCCAGCTAGGGGAAATGCATGACCAAGAACATTAAGATCTTTAAATTCTGTGATGGCAAATAACTTTAAAAGCTCAAGATGCTTATCCAGAGCAGTGCTCGCATAAAGAACTTCCCCATCCTTCAAAATTGCAATATATACTCTTTCTAGAAGTAATTTTTCCATATCACTCATTATTTTTCCAGCAATTTCATCAATCGTCTTGGGCAAATTCGCATCTCCCTCTTAATCATTACTCATCTGACGACTATTCCGACTGAGAGGGCAAAATACTGCATTTCCCGTCTCACTCAATCTTTCTCCAGTTACTTTTATGTAAATGAATTGTATTTTATAAATTAAAAATGTATGTTTTGTTCCATGAATTTATCTTTCAAAATACTCTACAGTCTATAGTGATAAATTAAAATTCGTTTAATAGGAAAAGGAGATTTTAATGGATAATAACCTAGAAAAGGAAAGAGATTTAATTTTGCAGGAGTATAGTGCCGATTATGAAGACGAAAACCCTGCAGAAATGATTATTTATTTATCCTTAACTCCTGAAATTCATTATCAAATTCAGCTAAATTTCAAAAATTTTCCCGAAAAACCTGAAATTATCTTACCTTCTGCTCTAAAACAAGAAATTGGTGATCCTAACCGCTTTCTAACTCATTTACGGGAATGGGACCCTCATAATCCCCCCCATATCGTTGAAATTATTCGCGAATTAGAAGGAATTCTCCAACATATAATTTATCCAAATGATGAAATGGAAAATGTGATGATGGAATTTAATGCTCATATGAGCGGTCCCTATAGACTTCATGTCCTCCTTTATTCATATAAAATGAAAACGTATGAGTTCGATATAATTCATAAAAAACCACATCCCCCTTCTCTTAGCTTTAGTCCTGAACTTGAAAAGATTTTAAAAGTGAATGAGTTAAGAACTCTTCCTAAATGGCCTCGATTCAGCCTTATTGACATAGTTCGTGAAATCTCTAGAAAAATTGACAATCGAACTAGAATTCTTGATGAACTGAAAAAGCTCGAAAAAAGGAACGATATTCAAAAAAGCGTTCGAAGGAGTCTTAATGGGAAATTAACCATTAATACTCGTATTCAAATTGAAACTAACGAATTTTGCGAGCTTGAAATAAAATTAAGCGAAGAATTTCCTCTTGCACCACCTGAAATGGAATTGAAAAATGTGAGTGATGATAAAATTCGCGAGGAAATGAATGAATTACTTATCTCCCAATATAATCAATGGCAGCATGCCACTACAATTGTGGAACTATTAGATGATGTAAAAGCGTTTTTGAAAAACAAATCCAAGTTAATTTGCCAAATTTGCCACCATTATAAATGTCCGAAATGTGGAAAACCAATTCAGACACAAATACGAGGTATATCTGGTGAGAACGAATGTAGAAAGAATTGTGCTGATTGCCAGGCTAGCTTTCATCGTTGTTGCTGGGTTGAACAAATAAAACTGATGCGAAAATGTCCAGTTTGTCTCACGCCAAAAACTATATTATTCTAATTTTTATAATTTTTACTTAAAGAGGATAAGAAGATAGAAAAAGAATTTATAAAGGTAATTAGGAGTTAATTTAATTAATGTACTTGGATTTTGAGAGATGAAGATTAATGGACGAAGAAAGACAACCCGATGAAGAAAAAAAAGAAGGTCAAGACGATTCTATTTATTCAGACATTTTGGATGCATTAGATTCCAATCCTACAGGTGAGAATGGAACATCTCAGATAGATAATTTTCAGACAGACTCCGAACTAACCTCTACAACAGGACCTCTTATTCAATCATTATTTCCATATGCCCCTGATATTAACGATCCTAATGCTTATCCCGATTTTCAAGGTGCAAAATTCTATTATGATACACGGGACTATGATCGTGCTGTAGCAACTCTCATAAATATTTTCAGAGCTGGAACACCCACAGATAAGAATATGGCATCTGAATTAGTGCTCGAAATTGCAAAATCTACCCCCGATGTCTTGCACCATTTGTTACCTTATCTTGTCATCTTAGAGGGTTCTCAAGATCCTATAATTAATATGAATATTAACAACGCACTAATGTATATTAGAGAAGATTATAATGCTGTCATTACCCAATTAAAGGAAGGCATCAAATCATTCATCGAAAATTATTACAAACAAAATAACACTACTTACATTCCCTTTATTGATATTCTAACTGCCATTGGCACAAGTTTGGAGGTAATTGTTAAAGTCCTAGAACTTCAGACAAAAAATAGAGAAATCCCAGGAAAATTAGACTTTACAAGTCAAGTTTTTGCTTATGAACCTCCAGGAGCGCTCTTTCTTTGCCCCCACTGTGGTGCTGAACTGAAAAAAGATGCCAAATTCTGTCCTAAATGCCTAAATGACGTTTATAAATGTTCTATTTGCTTTCGCTTTATAAAAAATGATGAACTCGTCAAATGTCCGAAATGTGATGCCCCTGCCCATGAACGCCATTTCCTAGAATGGGTAAAGAAAACTGGGAGCTGTCCTGTTTGCCAAAACAAACTCTATGAACAAGAAGTAGCCAAAATCACTTGCGTCGTTTGCGGACTTGAAATTAAAAGTGATGAAAAACCAGAAAACCTCATTAAATGTCCCAATTGCGGCACATTAGCTCATCGAGAACACTATCTTGAATATATTAAAATTTCTAAAACATGTCCCGAATGTAAGAAAGAATTCAGCACTAAAGAGATTAAGGAACTGATGAAAAAGAAGAAAAAATGACTCTCTCATTTAAAATGCGGTACAACCTCTGTAGCAAAGAGTTCTAACGCATCAAAATAATCTGGTCCTAAAAACTCAATCACGAAATGTTCTACTCCTGCCTTAACAAATCGTTCAAGTGATTTAATACAATCTTCAGGTGTCCCGTAGGCTGTAACCTCTTGAATTACCTCAAGAGGAATCTGCGAAACCAAAGAACTTAATTTCTTTACATCTTTTTGCATTTCATATAAGGATAATTTAATTCTCCTTTGAAATTGAAGTTCTTCAGGGAGTTTTATGTTGTACTCATTGAGGATTTCTTTTTTTAAGCAAAGTGTCGCTCCAATAGGTCTAATTACTTGTTCTGCTTTCGAAAAATCTTCCGAAATTGCTACAAAGATTTCATAGGCTCTTTCGATTTTTCGATGTTTAGCCTGCTGTTCTATAATTTCTAAATGGTTCTTATAAAGTTTAGGAGTATATCCAGTAGGGATCCACCCATCTCCCAAATCTGCTACGACTTTTAAAGTCTGAGGGGAGCTCGCTGCTACCCAAATACGTGGATTTTGAATTTTTATCTGAAGAAAGGCTTCCGATAAATGATAATAATGTCCATCAAAAGTTACTCTGTTTTTAGGATCTGAATCCCAAAGTTGTCGGATAATCTGAATTGATTCCCGCAGTTTTGTAACTGGTTTATCCCCAAACGATATCCCAAAAGTTTTTAAATTCATACCTTCTCCATATCCTAATGAAAGGATTGCCCTTCCTCCAGATAATCTGCTAACAGTTGCCACTTTTTGTGCCAAAACTGCTGGATGATACCGATGAGGGTCACTAACACATGAGCCGATACTAACTTTCTGCGTTTTACACGCTATCGCTCCTAATAAAGTCCATGCATCATAAACTTCAGAATTTCTTGGAAACATGTTCAAATGATCCATTATAAACGCAGAATCATACCCTAATTTATCAACTTTTTGAATGGACTTCAAAATATCTTCAATCTGATACTTTAATAATGAAGTATTTGTCCCATGCTGAACTCCAAATTTAACCATTGGCTCAGACCGCCATACCTTTAAAACCTTTTAATTTATACAGAAAATATCTGTATAAAATTGAGTTACGTTTTAAAAACATATAATTTTTCATTTTGGAACAGAAAACTTTTATTTTCCATGTAGTATTCTTGAAAATTTAAGAATTGGATGATGAGGTTTTATGGATTTCTCAATCACTAAGAAGCAGCAAATGATTCGGAAAATAACTCGAGAATTTGCAGAAACCTATATTGCCCCCGTCGCCGAAGAAAGTGATAAGAATTCGCAGTTGGACCCCAATGTCTTTAAATTAATCAAGGAAATGAATTATTTCGGAATTTGTATCCCACGAAAATATGGGGGAGCTGGATTACATAATGATACTATCAGTTTCGCTATAATAGTAGAGGAAATCGGGCGTGTTGATGCATCCTGGGCAATTACAGTAGGTGTACATTGTTCAGTTGTTGCATATCCGTTATATATTTTCGGAACTGAGGAACAAAAACAAAAATTTCTCATACCACTCGCCACAGGTGAAAAGCTAGGTGCTTTTGCATTGACTGAGGCAAATGCAGGATCCGATGCTGCGGGAATTGAAACGAGCGCGGTCTTAGATGGAGATGAATGGGTCTTAAATGGTAGTAAAATCTTTGCTACGAATGGTGGAATCGCAAAAACGTTACTAGTTGCAGCGAAAACTGGACAACGAGGAAGGAAGAGCATTTTTTCGGTCTTTATCGTAGATACTGATACCAAAGGCTTTTCAGTTGGTGTGAAGGAAGACAAATTAGGAGTTCGGGCATCTAATACATCAGAACTTGTCTTTCAAGACGTTCGAGTTCCTAAAGAGAATGTACTAGGCGGGGTTGGTAATGGTTACCAAATTGTTCTTAAAATTTTGGATTTTGGACGAATTTTGATCGCTGCACAATGTGTTGGTTTAGGTCAAGCCGCCCTAGAAGCATCCGTCAAATATGCTAACGAACGGGAACAGTTCGGACGCAAAATTGGTAAATTTCAAGGCATCCAATGGAAAATTGCAGATATGGGATGTGCGATCGAATCAGCTCGCCTCCTGACATATAAAGCTGCCTATATGTGTGATCATGGAATGGATTATGGATTAGCCTCCTCTATGGCGAAACTTGTTGCAAGTGAAGCTGCAATGCAAGCGACCCATTATGCTGTGCAAATTCATGGCGGTTATGGCCTTATGAAAGCTTACCAAGTGGAAAGATTCTTTAGGGATGCTAAAGTTGCAGAGATATATGAGGGAACTTCTGAAATACAACGAATGGTGATTGCAAATAGGTTGCTGAGACAAACATTCTAAAGGAGAGAATTGAAAATGAAAGTTTTTGTGTGTATTAAACAAGTGCCGGGGGTTGCCGAAGTAAAAATTGATGTTACGACGGGAAAATTGATTCGAGAAGGTGTTCCGAGTATAATCAATCCTGTGGATAAGCATGCCATTGAATTGGCTCTTCAGATAAAAGAAGAACAAGGTGCTGAAGTTATAGCACTTAGTATGGGACCGCCACAAGCAGAAGAAGCGTTGCGTGAAGCCCTTGCGATGGGTGTAGATAAGGCATATCTACTTACTGATAAAGAATTTGCTGGTGCTGATACTTTAGCCACATCCTATACTTTAGCGTTAGCTATCAGGAAAATTTTACAAGAATCTGAAAAAAACGAGAAATATTTGGTAATATGCGGATTACAAGCAATTGATGGGGACACTGCACAAGTAGGACCGGAATTAGCGGAAGAATTGAATATCCCACAGATAACCTATGTTCAAAAAATAGAGTTTAAAGGGGATAAAATTATTGCTGAAAGTGCCTTAAGACAGGATGAAGTTATGGTAATGGAAACAAGACTTCCTGCCCTAATTACAGTTCTAAAAGAGATAAATATTCCCCGGTTTCCCACACTGATTGGCATTGTCGATGCCTATGAGAAAAAAGAAGTTGTATATTTAGATACTCGACAACTAAATGCCGATAAAAGGAAAATTGGATTAACAGGTTCCCAAACTCAAGTGTGGAAAATTTTTGTACCTCAACAAAAAGGTGAGCATATCAAATTATCAGGATCTGTAAAAGAAATGGTCAAACAATTATGTCAGTATTTAAAAGAAGACAAAATTTTATAATGAAAGATTTAAGGAATTGTAGAAAATGGGAATAAAGATCAATAAAGATTTATGTACTGGATGCCAAAGCTGCCTCTCTGTCTGCAATTATGGAGGAATAACTATAATAAATAATGTTGCAGCAATTACCGATGAATGTACTTTATGTGGGGCATGTGTCGAAGCATGCCCTGTTGGTGCCATTGAAATAGAAATGGAAGAAATCGCAACAGAAGGCGTAGATGTTTCCCAATATCGAGGCGTTTGGATCATCGGCGAACATTATAACAATAAAATTCAGAACGTGGTTTATCAAATGGTAGGAAAAGGGCGGGAATTAGCAGATAAACTCCAAGTTAATCTCACTGTTGTCTTACTAGGCTCAAAATTAGAAGAGGAATTAAAAGAATTAAGCCAATACGGTGTAGATGAAATTATTTATGTTAAATCTCCTATTTTAAAAGATTACTGTACTGAATTATACGTTAATATTCTAACAGATTTGATAAATAAACATAAACCTGAGATTGTATTAATTGGAGCTACCCCAATCGGACGCGATTTTGCTCCACGAATTTCAAAAAGGCTCAATACAGGTCTGACAGCAGATTGCACAGGATTAGATATCGATACAAAAACTCGGAATTTATTGTTACAAACGCGACCTACATGGGGAGGACGAATCATGGCAACAATTAGAACTCCACATAGCCGTCCTCAAATGAGCACGGTACGACCAGGAATGTTTAAAATCCCAGAAAAAATAGAAAAACAACCCCAGATAAAAAAAATCGAAATGGACATCAATGAGAAAGATATTATAACAAAAATTGTTAAAATTATAAAAAAGGAAAAGAAGCAAATCAATCTTGAAGATGCTGAAATAATAGTTGCAGGGGGTCGAGGCGTTGGTAGTAAAGAGAACTGGAAGATCATCGAGGAATTAGCCAAAAAATTAAATGCTGAGGTGGCAGGATCAAGAGTAGCCGTTGAGTTAGGATGGATTGATCAGGATCGACAAGTGGGTCAGACCGGGAAGAGTGTTGCTCCAAAATTATATATCGCATGCGGAATTTCCGGTGCAATTCAACATCGTGTGGGGATTCAGTGTTCAGATATCATCGTTGCAATTAATAAAGATCCGAACGCAGCAATTTTTGAGATGGCGCATTATGGCATTGTAGGTGACTTACATAAAGTTGTTCCTGCTCTAATTGAAGAATTAAAACGACTAAAATCAGAAGAGGAGCTCAAAAAATAATTCATATTAAAAAAATAGAGAATGACAAGTGAAGTTTATTTTCCTTGTTGTTCTTCTTTCTTTTCTTTAGCATTCAATCCAACTCTGCAGACCCGTTGGCATTCATTACAAAAGGGGAATAGTCCCATTCGTGTAGTTAAGTCTTGATATTCTTGGATTTGTGGGTATTTCTGCGCATATTTCGAAACCATTATTAGCGCAGTAGGCCTTGCATCAACCCAATCTTTAGGAGGCTCTTCTACCTTTGTCAGTCTTGCCCAGCCATCTACACCCCAAAAGCAACGATTTAAATTAAAATTATAGGGTGGATAATTTTCGCGAGATAAAGCACGTGGTGGGCATTTTTCACAGCAATCAAAACATTTTTTACATACTTTGTCAATCAACACAGGTCCATCTTCTATTAAAGGTGCATCTGTCAGGACTGTCGCAAGTTGGACCCGTGGTCCCCACTCGGGAGTTAATAATAAATTGCTTTGCCCGATTTCTCCTACTCCCGCTAATTGCGCGATATAACGATGAGAAATAGTACCACACCAACGTTTTTCATCCCTACCAGGAACATCAGGAGCTATTGGAGTCGCATTATATCCTTGTTTTTCCAAAAATTTTGCGATTTTTAAGGCAATACGCGACAATTCCGCATTCATTTGATGTTGAACTGCTACAAATGTTCCTGCATGAATTAAATCGTCTGTATGATCCACATCCATTGCCCCATCTGGATAAGCAAGCACAAGTGAAATCGCAGCCTTCGCTCCTTTAATTATATTAGGAGGACTTGCATGTCCATGTGGCGGATCTTCCGCTAAAGTTGCATCTGCTATCCCAACTTTATCCGCTCCTAATTCAAGGGCTAATTCCTTAACCTTCTTGGTCAATTCTTCTGACATTTTGCCTCACTACCATCAAATTAAAAAGATGTTTATAACAATCAAATTAAAAAGATGTTTATATATGTAATCGAAAAAAAATTCTGGAATATCTCACTATATAAGTAAAAATTCTATCATTCAATCGTATTCATATGATAAAAAATTGGCTCTATATTTTATGATGGGCTAAAATTGACTAATTAAATAGACCAAAATCTAAAATCTATAAAATAATCCTACGAT
>SUPS01000102.1 GCA_005191415.1 Candidatus Helarchaeota ASGARD archaeon Hel_GB_A | reverse complement strand
AGTGTAAATATTACATGTTTAACAAATTCATACATAGCACAAAATACACCAATGACTAACTTAGGCAATGGAAATTATAGTTGGACTTTTAATGCAATAAGTGGCGGACAATTTGTGTTCAAAATAAATGGGTCCCAATCGGGATTTGAAACTACTGAGATACAGATAACCATTTTTGTTAAAGGAACCACGAATATTACGATTTATCTTAACAATTCAGTAAGAAAAGATTATGAATTGTATTTTGATGAATGGTTAAACATTACAGCGTTTTACTTTAATAAGACAAGCGGAATGGGCATTGATACAGCAAAATGTAATTTAACTGTACTATTTAACGGGACACTTTATAATATGGCGAATGTTGGGGCGGGAAATTATTCATGGATATTCGATGCAGGTGTCTGGTATCAGAAAGTGACTTCTCTGCCGTTTGACTTTGTGTTAAAGATAAATGCCTCGGCATTTGGTTTTCAGTATCATGAAACTTTTATAACAATAACAATTAAACCGAAACCCACTAACATAGATATTTTCATTAATAATACGATAACTACGAATTTTTCGATGTATTACAACGAATCAATTCAGATTACTGCATTTTATTATGATACGATATTATCAACGGGAATTGCCAATGCATCGGTCAATATTTCACAAGTGATAATGAATGAGGATTTACTTAATATAGGGAATTATACATCTATTTATGATGCTACACAACTTGGAGTTTTTGAGTTAATTATAAATGCTACAAAGTATGGATATGAATATTATGAACTCACCGTGAATATTACCGTAATTGAACGTCCCACTGCTATGAAAATCTATGTGAATGGTATTAAAACTAGGAATACTGCAGTCTATTATAATGAATCAGTGGTGATAACTGCATTTTATTATGACATATTACGGAATACCGGAATTACCACGGCAGTTTTAAATCTCTCTAATAGTAATACTTTCGACCTAAAAGCGATCATACCAGAGCCAGGTAACTATACCTTAATTTATAATACAACTTCCCTAACGAATTTACATTTTTACATTAATGGTTCAAAGTACGGGTATGAATTCAATTCTTCTCAACTTACAATATCGGTTCTTCCAAGACCCACAAAGATTATTGCGTACTTTAATGGAACGATGACGACAAATTATTCAATTTATCTTAATCAGACACTAGAATTAATCATTACTTACTATGATATTCTACGATATACGGGTATTCCAGGAGCAATTGTGAATCTAACTATTAATCCAACGTGGTCTTTACAGGAATATCCAGTAGGAAGTGGGAATTATAGTTTTATTTATAATGCGACCACATTGGGGACTTTTCTATTCAATGTGAATGCGTCTCGCTATGGATATGTTTTTAATTCAACGATATTGTCCTTAGAGGTCCAGCGACGACCTGTAGAGTTCGCATTTAATTTGAACGCCACACTCGGAAATGAAATCACAGTCATGGTGGGAGAGCAAGTTAAAATTACATTATCTTTTAGAGACAGTCTCACAGGGGAAGGAATAAAAGGCGCATTGGTAAATATTACTTGGAATCCTACATATCTAGGTTACACCGATGCTGATGGAAATTATACATTCATCTTTAATGCGACAGAACCAGGCGAATATATCTTACATATTCAAGTAATGAAAAATGGATATGTTATATATAGTCAGGACATCACAATTCATGTCTTAGCGAAAGAGGGCGGTAATTTATGGATGATAATAGGGGTTATCTTAGTTGCTGCGTTTCTAGTTGTTGCTGTCGGATTCTATCGTACTCGGGGAAAGAAAGAAGTCAAACCAAAACCTCCTATTGAACGGGAGAGAGAAATAGCGGTAGAAAAAGAATTACCAAAGGCTGTTAAATTCCGAATACGAGGAGAAAGGGATGAAGCATTGAGTGCTGCAAAGGATGAAATCGAGCATGAAAAATATTTAGATGCAGTAATTTCATATGACTTAGCGGCACAGGCATCTAAGAAATTAGGAAATATGGAAGATTATGAGAAATATCTTGAAAAAGCGGAAGATATTTTGTTATTAAGATTGGATATCCTTCAGAAATTAGAAGAAGAAAAGCAAGGCGAAAAAGCCGAAGGTAAACCAGAAGTTGCCAAGGAAGAAATATCAAAAGTAGAATCAGATGCAGTCCTTAAAGAAAAACTTGATAAATTAATTAAAGAAACTAAAATATCTTACATAAATATCATAGATGCCGCTCAAAAATTAGGAATTTCAGTCCAGAAAGTGCGCGAACTCGCAGACGCCGGTAAATATCGGATCACCAAGTCGCGTATCTATAAAGCTGAAGAAGTAAAAGAAGAACCAGAAGTTCTCGATGAATTTAAAGATTTAGAAGGATTTGAGGAAATTATAAGGGAGGAAGAGGAGAAGAAGACCGAAGATCAAAAGGAGGATCTGAAAATGAAACTCAACAAGCTCATCAAAGAAAGCAGAATATCATATATGAGTATCGCAGATATAGCCCAAAAATTAGGGATCTCTATTAAGGAAACACGGAATTTAGCGACTCAAGAAGGTTATAGAGTTACTCAAAAAAGGATTTATAAGAAAAAACAATAAAATTCCCATTTTTTATTAGCAGTATTGCTCCAATTCTGCAATTTTCTTCTCAAATTTACGACGTTTTTGTTCATATTCCGCAGGAGAGAGCAGACCATTCTTGAATTTGGTTTCGAGGATTTGAAGCATTTGTTCGCAGGCATTTATTTTAGCTGTAAAGTTAGAGGGAGGAAATGATGCTTTTTTTCTAAGTATTTCAGAGGCAGTGGTAATAGGAGGAAGATTCAATGGTAAATCGTGAGTTCCAGAAGAAATAGATTTAATTTGATTCGAGATAAGTTCAAGTTTATGGTCTATTTGTGATATTTTATCTTGTAGTAGGCGCATTTCCTTTTCAAGGTTCGATATTAACTTTGAATGAGCTTTAATTTTTGAATGATTCGCTTCCACTTCAAGAGGAAGTTCAGAGAGAATTTGATCAGGGAAATCGGCTAGATTTAACTCGAAAATTTTTAGTTTTTCTTTTACTTCGATATTTTCAGAAAGGATTGTTTGATTTTCTTCTCTTAATTTCTCAAGATCTTTTGCAAAACTTTTGATTTGAGCTATAATTTCTTGTATATCGCTAGGAATATGTGAAATTTGTGTGGGAGAAGGTTGTGAAGGAGAGGAAAGAAAGCGAGTGAGGTCTTGTGAAACAACTTTATTTTCTTTTGGGGGTTTAGTGGGATTTGAAGAATCGGGCGTAATCAACCACAAAATTATATTTTTTATTAATTTTGCATTATTTGGATAATCAATACCTCCTTTCACATCATCTTGAAACATTTCATAGGAACCTGATACGAAAATATACCCTATCCCATACTGTGCGAGAGCAAGGACAGCTTTTTCTGGAGGATCTGCAAAAGTACCAGTAAATGCCAGAGGAATGGCTTTAGAATTTGTTTCTAAACTACAGCCAATACGATAACAAATGGAATCAATGTCTTTTAAAATGGGGTGACGCGCGAATTTTGTTATTAAAGGATATGCCTCGACGCCTAAATTTGAATTCGAATCTAACACTTCATCATTCTTAAAAGAAATTCCAAGTTGCGCGGTAATAGCCCCTAAATTTGTCCGACGTCCTTGATCACCTCCAGCGTGATTAAGTAGAATAACATGTCCTCCTGCCGATACATAATTTAGAATGGCTTCAATTTCTCTCTCTTTAAATTTTGAACTATCAGGACAAGCGAAGACCATTATTTTATATGATTGAAGCATCTCCTCTGTAATTGGAAATTCAGTAAATTCCTCACATTCAAAAGTTTCTGATTCGAGAATAGTTTTCACGGTTTGATAATTGGAAAAAATTCTACCGCGTTCTTTCTGCGTTATATCAAACCCAATTTTCTTGGAAGTTGGCTCCATTGAAAATATGTATCAAATTTTCACATATATACTCCACCAAGTTTCCAGCATATTTTTATAAAGTGGGAAGTATTTTTTTAAACCATGAAACACGTCGCGGATTTAAAAGCGTTTTTAGAGGAACGAATCGCCGAATTAAAGGAAGAAATCGAGGCATTAAAAGAAGAATTAGAGCTGCACGAAAAAGCACTAGAAAATGTTGATGCAATCCTAAGCAGAGAAAGTTTTAAGAGTGCAGCTGATCTTATAAAGGCAAAAGAAGAGCCGAAGTTCCAACCTATTTCCGAAAAGTATCCAGAGATGGAAGATAAAAAGGAATTTATAATTAAAGATAAGGTTGGGAAAATATTAGGACGAATTTCTGTGTTTGGTAATACAATCTCTATTGTCCCAGAAAGGAATCTCTCGTTTTCCAGTAAAGCACCGCCTTTTCGTTCCTTCTTTGAGGGAAAAATTATAAATCGCATGAAAACAGAAGATGAAAAAGCAATCCAAGCAGGAAAATTATCAAAAAATGAAAAAATAACGATGAAAATCATAAAAGATGAGGCGGAAAATATACAGAATATTATAATCCAGAATTTTCGGAAGTATGACCGAATGATGGATATTGTCAATACAATTACATGGACTTTTAGAACAATTTATGATGAATCGAAAAAATGAGGAAAAGGACCGAGAAGGAATGAAAGTTCTAATAATGGGGTTGCGGTCTGCTGGTAAAACCTCATTAGTAAAGCATGTATTCGAGGGGAAGGAATGGGAAGATGTGAAAGATTTAAAGCCCACAGAATTTGTGCATACTGTAGAGTATAAATATCGGGGACTTCTTGAGGTCACGATATTCGATGCAGGTGGACAAAAACAATTCATTTATAGCTATTTTACAGACCAATGGGCAAGTCGGATCTTCTCAAAGGTGGGGATCTTTATCTGGGTCCTCGATAGCTCTGATAAGAATACCTTTAATGAATCAAAGAATGAATTAAAAAAGGCTCTTAGCTACCTTCAAAAGTATAGCCCTGAGAGCCGAAATTTTATTTGTGCATCAAAATATGATAAGCATGTGATTACGCTAGAGGAATTACGTCGAATATTTGCCAATTGGAACATAGAGGAGATTTCTGCCACGTCCATACCTCTTGGAGTCGCCCGAGAGATAATTTGTACTATTTTAGATGGGGCTATGTCGCCTCAAGTTAAGTTAAAAGTTGATCAATTACAAAAGTTTTTGATTAAATTTAATAAAAAAGAGAGTGCCTCCGCCACGATGGTAATAAATAAAGCGGACGGTCTTGAAATCGCATCTGCTGTAAATGTAAAACGGTTATTTAATCCAAAACTGAAGTATCTCTCGATAAAATCTTTTATTGAACCATTAGATAAGGCAAAAGAGATATTTATCCAAAAAGACGACATAGACTTCGCAGTATGGCATGTCGGCACAAATTTTATCATATTATTTGATTTAACAGAACAATTTGCACTCTTTTCTATCATTCCTGAACGAAATTTCAAGATTGGAGATATGTTGCATCGCCTTCAGATTATCAAAGATAAAATTATTCAGAGTTTGGAGTAGATCGCTAAACTTTTTACTGCAATTACATTAGGTAAAATTCCTAAATGTAAATATATGAAATTATCGGGATTACTCTGATTTTTTCTTTTCTTTTTTTACTTTAGTCATGGCAGATCCGAAATATTCTTTCATTTCTTGCATGAGCGCAGCCCGAATAGAAAGAGGTTGAGCTTTTGGTTTTTCATGTTTAGGAGTAGGTTTCAATAATTTTTGTCTAAATGCAATAATATCTTCTTCAGAAGGTCCCGTTGGAGGTAATTCAGTCATTTGCCCCCCTTGGCTGGGTGGTATAGCAGGGGAGGGCGAAGGGACGGTGCGCGTTGGTTGAGGAGGTGTAATCGGTTTTGATGGAGAGGCTGGTGGTATCGGTGTAGTAGGGGGCTTTATTGGAGGTGTCGTGGTTTTAGGAAGTGGAGCTGGTTTAGATAAGAGAAAAGATTTAATAAGATCAATATCTTCCTCAATTACTTCTAAACGTTTCTCAAATTCAAGTTCTCTTCGTTCAATCATTCCAATAGCATTAATCATCATCATTACAAGCTGCTCTATCGCCTTGGATACTTTCTCAATAGAGCCATCTTTTAGAGCGTCTTGAATAAATTTACTAATTTCCAATTTAAGATCCAACTCCTTTAAAAAATTACAAATAAAATTATATCATAGGATTCTTTTAAAGAATGATTGCGTTAATTTTTGGTACTTATTAGAAAAGTTGGTCTTCAGATGGGAAAAATACTTCGCAAGTGTGTAGCATGTGGACGATATACGATGATACATCTCGAATGTCCGGAATGTGGAGGGAAAACAGTGAATCCACATCCTGCGAAATTTTCACTCACGGATAAATATGGGAAATATCGAAGGCAATTAAAGAAAATGGAAAAAAAATAAATAGGGAATGCTGTAAATTATCCGCAAAATTTCTTTGCTAATTCAACCGCTTCTACAGCGTCTTTCGCATAGGCATCTGCTTTAGCTTTTTTAGCCCACTCCTCGTTGACTGGACCCCCGCCGACCATTACACGGACAGATGCCCGGAAACCTTCTTTTTCGAGTAGCTCAATTGTTTCAGCCATAGGTTCGAAGCTGGTAGTTAAAAGTCCTGAAAAACCAACAATATCCGGCTTGATTTCCTTTACTTTCTCAATAAATTTTTCAGGTGGTACATCTACGCCTAGGTCTATGACTTGGAATCCTGCACATTTTAGTAAAGAGACCACAAGATTTTTACCAATATCATGAATATCACCTTTGGCAGTCCCAATGACGACTTTTCCTAGGATTTCAGTCGATGTTTTTTGTAAATGAGGCGTGAGGATGTCCATAGCAAGGTGAAAAATCTCAGCGGCATAGACCATATCGCTAATATAATATTCCTTATTTGCAAATTTTTGGCCAATTATGTCCATTCCTGTGCGTAGGGCATCAATTATTTCGAGAGGGGCAATCGAATTGGATATTGCCTTCTTTACCAAAGTAAGAGCTTGATCTTCATCTAAATTCACTAATTTTTGAGAAAGCTCTTCAAGCACTTTAATTACCTGAAAAATTTTTCAAGCAGTTGAAGTTTCCGTGAGGCGATTTTGCCAGTCTTCAATTTTGGTTAGGAGTTCATTGATTTCATTTTGATTTAAAGGTAAATCTTTAGTTTCTAACCGACGAATCAAGGCATCTATTTCATAAAGAACGACATGCCATGCGAAATCTTTATTCAGGTCATCTTTTATCGTTGTTAGAATTTCTGCGATTTTAGGGGGATTTCCAATTTTAATAGCGGTAATAAGGGGATCGAAGAGCGTTTTAAGTTTATCTTTATCAATGGTAGGACGTTCAATGGTAGGACGTTTTTTTACTTCTTTGGTGGGAGAAGGTGGCATTTTTGGCGATATTGAGGCGGGTGCAGGACCTGTTGGTTCTGGCATGATATATTTCTTACCTTTAAGCCAGCAATCCTCAAGAATTGGTAGAAACATTTTTTGATGCTCATCGACAATAGTGGCGATTCCGGCGACATCACCAATTCCAGAGACGGCGCTCACTAGAATTTCCTCGCTTTCTCTTGAAACACCCCAGATATTTTTCCCGGTATAATTGCGCACTTCTATATTAGGGCGTTGTGCAAGCTGTGTGATAACTTGTTGGCATTTTAGTGAATTTGGATTGACATTAGCAGCAATTCTAACAGCAACGTGTTTTTTTAATCCTAAAAGTGGAATTGGATCAATATCTTCTAGTTCTGGGGCAACTAACAATACACGAGCTTTCGCCTTTGCAACGGTTTCATTGATTTGTGCCATGGTGCCCTCTCTTCCGATTACAAACCACACATCTTTAAACCGATAGCTAACCATACTTTTCGCTTGTTCCCATAAAGAGTACATGGTATCTTGGGAGCGTTGAACGCGATCTTCGACATCAGAAAGCATATCGCGGGTGGCGGTAACGACACGCTCAGCATAAGTTGCGCGAATGCGATTTATGGAGTCAGTAATTAAGCTGGTGGCAGAACCGACTTTTTCTTCGACTTTTGCAAGGGTATTTTTGGTAGTTTCAACTACATCTCTTTCTAATTGCTTTCGTAAGTTGAAGAATTCTTCCGTGACAGATGTGGATGCATCTCCAATCTTATTTTCTACAGTTTCTAGGATTTCAGTCACAGCTCGGATTACATCTTCATTGAACCAATTTCGTAATTTAGAAAATTCATTTGTAATAATAGTAGTTGCGGAATCGGCACTTTGTTCGATATTTGAAAGGGTCTCGGAAATATCCCCAATAACATCCTGTTTAAACCAGCTTTTCAGATTTTCAAAGCCTTTCTCTAAGGCATCAAAAGCGTATGCAGCACCTTGCTCAACTTCGGAGAGAGCGGTGGTAAATCCATCAATTACATCGGTAGTAAACCATTCTTTTAGGTGTTTGAGACCTTCTTCTATGGAAGATGAGAGATGATCAGCCCCTCTTTCGATATCGGAGAGGGTTGTTTCAAGATGCTGGATAACTTCTTTTGTAAACCAGTTACCAAGTCGTTCTACACCCTGCTGGATAGCAGATGTAACATGGATAGCTCCTGTTTCAACATCTGCCAAGGCGTTTTTAAACCCTGGAACGACATTTGTATTTAACCAATTCCCAAAGTTTGCAAACTCATTTTCAACTCCTTTTGATGCTTCCATCACTTGCTGCTCTACTTTAGTAAGGATATTAGTAACGCCCGCAATAACCTCTCGTTCAAAAATACCTCGGAGCTTTTCAAGTTCTCCAATTGCAATTTCCTCGATAAAGGCATTGATGAATTGCCCGAAAACATCATCCATAATTTTTAGCCATTCATCAAATTGTTCCTTACTTGTAACGAAAATTTTTTCACGGACTTTTTCGATTTCTTCTTGAAACTTGCGAAATTGAGTGGCTAATTCTTGAGGGACGTTTGCTTTTAAGGTCGAAATGTAATTCCTAAATTGACTTAATTGACTTGCCTGGCGGAATTTGGATTCTAATTGAGCGTATTCGGTTAATAATTTACGGGGAACCGACTCCGCCAGTCCGGTTACATACTGAGTTAGATCATCAATACCGCTTAATTTTTTTACCTCACTCTCTATACTTTTAAATTGAGTAGCTAAACGGGGAGGGACTGTAGATTTAACATTTTTTACGAAATCCCGCAATTCATTAATCCCAGAAATCTTGCGAAACTCATTTTCAATTGCATTAAAACGTTCCATCAAATTTCGAGGGATTTCCGTTTTGGATGTTTGAATAAATTGCTTTAAATCATCTAAACCACTTACTTTCCGCGTTTGATTTTCAATTTGCTGGAATTGTTCTAGCATCCGGGCAGGAACGGATTGCTTTAAAGATTTGGCAAAGTTTTTAAACTCAGATAGACCGGCGATAGATTGAACTTCCTTTTCGATTGCACTAAAGCGTTGGGTCAGTTGTTGAGGAGTTTCAGATTTTATTTTATTAAGAAATTGTTTAAACTCTACGAGAGCTGTGAATTTTTTGAATTCTTCTTCAAACTTAATGAATTGATTAATTAAAGCCTGCGGGACTTCATCTTTAATCATTTTCATATATTTCAAGAAATCTTCGAGCCCTGTCACTTCACCAATTGAGCTGACGAATTCTTCAAATTGGTCAGCAAGATTTCGGGGAACGGTTTCTTTCATCGAGGTAATTAAATTTTTGAAATCATCTAGTTGGCGTAATAGTGCCGTGTAAGGGGGGATAGCTTGATACCGAGGAGTTATACCTGGAATTACCTTAAATAATCCTAAATTCACGAGTTTATCAGCTATATTTTGTGCGTCCGTTAATTCTGATTTTAAATGAATAGCTAATTCTCCGACAGAAGTAGGAGGTCTACCGACTAGAGCCATATAGCCCTGAATTTCCCGATCTGTCAGACCTAGTTCGGATAGGACTTGTTCGGCTACATCGGATTGCTTAGTACTCATACATTATTCCTTCCTCTGGATTTCTCTAATCATTAAATCTCTATCAAAATATAACTTTAAGACGTGGTCTTTATGAGTATATTCCACTAAAAAAGGATAACGATCCACATTCTTTGGGTGTTCGATAATAAAATCAATTGTATCTTCGCATATAGGACATTTGAAAATTTTTCGGCGTTTTGATACCTTATCTGAATCATTAGCCATTTTCAATTACTCCTTGTGAGATTATTTCATTTGAAATTAATAAATTAATTTGTGTTGGTTATTGTTTAAAAATTAATTTTTTCATGTATTAAACAACTAAGTGACAATTGTATCATAAATCTTTTCAAGGGAAATAAAGGATTTATCATGAAAGTAGGATTGAATATATCTACCTCCGTTAAATGCGATATTTTAAGCTAATATGCATAGGTGCAATTGATGGTTGATAAGATTTGTCTAATTGGATGGCGTGATGATATTGGTGCATATCTTATTATGCAATATCCTAGAAAAAAGTTGGTAATTAATGCGCAAGATGTGATGCAGATTTACACAGCCCATCGCCAAAATACACTTTATCCAAATTTCGCCACAATACATTATAAAGGGAAAAAAATTGCAAGTTTTTTCTCTGGTTTGAAAACCACTGAGTATATTGCAGCGCCGAATTTTATAGTTTCATTGTTTTTGGATGAATCTGAATCTCCGAGTATATTTAAAGACTTATTACCGAATGTATCAGCTACATTACTGACAAAATTATTTGAAGTGCTTCCAGATATATTAAAACAGCTGAATCAAGTGAAAGGTATTATTATCCTTACGAAAGAACCTGATATAGGGGAATTTCCAATTTTAATATATCCAGATTTGAAAGTTTCATCTAAAATTAAAGCAAAGATTTTTGAAGCGCATTATAAGTCAGATAAAATTGAAAAAAAATGCGTCATTGATATAGATGACACTCAATATGTAAGTATCTTTACCGGTACTGAGGCTGAACAGTTTATAGTTGTTCCAAACCTGATTGTTGTCTTTCTTTTAGCAAAAGAAGCAAATGCTTCGAGTATTAAAAAGAAAATTACTCAATATGCAACCTTACTTCTCTCTAAAATTTCTAATTTATTGTCAAAAGCGCTGGATGAATGTAATGAAAAAATCGTTGAACTGATGATTGAAGATGAACTGAAAGAGAGCCCTATCATTACTGAGAAAGATTTTCAGCAGTTCTCTAAAGTCGAAGATGAACCCGAAATATTAATGGAAACAGGGAGTTCAGATAGGACTATAACCCAAATGCATGGAAATTCTGAATCAGAAAGTTCTATAGATCATATATTAGAACATATAAAAATGAAAGCACAAGAATTGGAAAATAATGACCAAACTGTGAATGAAGAACCAGCTGTCTCACATTCTCTAAAGGATTTAAAAGCACAGATCCAATCTTTACAGGAGGAACTAAGAGAAAAAAATGAAGTGATTGAAAAATTAAATGAACAAATAGCAGATTTAAAACGAATTTTAAAAGAAAAAGAGCAGACTATGAAAAAATTAATGTTAATTGTGAAATCTTTAAGAAAATACGTAAGCTATTAACAATTAGAAAGAGAAAAAAAGAAAAAAAGGATTAAAAATTAGTATCGTTTATTTTGTTACTTCAATTGTGATTTCTATTGTTGAAACGCTGAATGTGCCTCTGTCTTTACTTTCGATTGTTTCAGTTCCAATGGAAATATCTTTAATCTTGATTTGATTTTGCATAAATCGGTTTTTGAGGATTTCTGCTACATCTACAGCTCGTGAAATGGCTCGACCTCTGGCTTTTATGACAATCTCTTTTTGTCCCGACTGGATCACTGTGAAACAAGCCATTACATAATTCATGGCGGTTTTTCTGCCAATAAAGATCACGTTTTCTTTTCTATCACTCAAAATTCTTATCTCCTTTGTTTTATGTCTGTTGAAATAAATAGTGTTCTTTTACCCACGGGTAGCATAGGGTTAGAAGCGCCGATCCTATCTGGAGACCTGCGCCAAATCCGTCAAAGACGGATGATAATGATTCACTAACGCGAGGTAAAGTTTGTGTGGTAATGATATAGTATTACACCCATATTAATTTTTCATCTTCAATTTTTCGAAAGAAAATTCATTTGTGACTTCAATGACTTACTACCTAAAACCACCTAAAAATCACGAAAATTACTTGAAATGTGAAGAAATTGGGTGAGAAAATAAAGAAAAGATGAATAATTGTAAAGCTTGAAAAGAATTTTTCTGGTTTTAGGAAGTTTTGAAAGCGGTTATCCTTCTAATAATTTTCTAACCTTGCGAGCTAGTGATCCAATAGCAAAGAGAATCGCGCCTGTTTCAAGTCGAATGCTGGGGTCAATTAGTGCCATGACAGCTGCGTACGGTCCAGCGCCAGCTAAAGCAACTTTTCCATCCTCGTAGTTAAGGAGGACTTCTTTTAAATCACCCTTTGCCAGTTCTTTTCCTGTTGCTTCTCCTAAAAATAATATTCTCGCGGCATTAGCAGCTACAGTATCTTCATCACTACTTTCTTTTCTTGGAAGGGAAGATGCCATAACGAGCCCGTCCCTTGAAACAATAGCTGATGATTTAATGCCTGTATCTTCTTCAAAATCTTTTAGAAGTTCAGCTAATCCGCCACCTCTGTCTTCGGACATATTACTTCCTCTCTTGAACTCATAAAGTTATTCAAAATGATACCATTTTATTTTTCTATTTCTCGATAATCCTATAAAAAACTAATCAAAAAAATTGTCATCAGATAGATTCCATACATAAAGTTTAAAATTTTAAATAGATTTATCTGATAATGATGAGAAATGGACAGATATGATTTCCGTAAGATTTTTGCTTGGATGCCTTGGCTTACCCTCATAATTTTAGGGGGGTGGGCAGGGCTTTTTGTGATTGACATATTAGAACCATGTCAGCGTGATATCGGAGTACTTACCGTTTTTATTGGGATTGTGTTTTTCACATTCGCCGTCGATTCCCTTATGAAAGAAAATCCTGAGTTCGTAAGGAAATACTTTATTGAATGGATATTTGTTTGTGGTTTGTTTATCTTTTTTGCATTAAGTATTTATATTTGGTACCTTTGAGATTCAATAAGAAAAAAAGGGAGAAAAATTGGCTAAATGGCATAAAATAAAGAAAGCGCAAAAACGGGCGGGGAAGTCGAGTCCCAAAGACATGAAACGTATGATGAAGAAGCTTTCAAAGCAAGGGCAGATGGACTTTAATGAATTAGAGAACGTGGAAGAAGTTATTATAAAACTGCCAGAAAAGGAAATTGTCATACCAGGTCCCCAAGTCACTAAAATAGCAATTCCTGGGCAGGGAGAAGTGTATCAAGTCATTGGCAGTGGAACCGAACGTGCCAAAACA
>SUPS01000101.1 GCA_005191415.1 Candidatus Helarchaeota ASGARD archaeon Hel_GB_A | reverse complement strand
CAATTATCCTTTTTGGGAGTTTAGCGAAACAAAATATAACTCAAAATAGCGATATTGATATCCTAATTATTCATTTTGGCGATAGGGAATTTGAAAAACGATTAGCTGCTGAAACCTTTAACTTCATGATGGAAACAGGGGCACCAATTGAGTATCTTGCTTATGGATATTTTCAAGTAAAAAACAATCCAACCTATTTTGTAAAGTATAACTTAGAAAATGGAGTAGTATTGTATATGAAGAACCAGGATGAATTAAAAAAGAAAGAAATAGAAGGGTACATAAACTTATCTAATATTTTTGAAGAATCAGCAAAATATTGTTTTAATCAGAGATTTATTAGGGCTGCAATTGATTTAGGTTACAATTCAATAGAATTAAAAATTAAAGCACTTTTATTAAAAAGACTCAATGATTTACCTGGAACACATGGTGGATTAGTTTCAAAATTCGGGCAATATTATGTTCGAACCAAAAAAATTTCTAAGGAAATCGGACATAAAATAAATGAGGCATTATCACTTCGAAACAAGGCAAGGTATGACCCACAGGCTAAATTTACAAATGAAGATTGGGAATTAATTTCATCATTGAATCAAGAATTATCCAAATATTTTAAGTAGAATTATTAAGGTTCCCGATTTTATGGGATTCAGTAAAAATTTTATAGAAGGATAGATTATATTTTATTGCGGGTCGATTTTCTTTCCCTTACGAGGACAACCCGAGAGTACGATGAAAGGTTGGGCAAGCAAGGGAAAACATCTGCGTTTCAGATGAGACGCCCCCCTCACCACAATACCATGACGATGGGCTCACCTTGAAAAGGATGGGACATCCGACTGATGAAAAGGGAGTCAACCCCCATGGTGACAGGTGAGTGTGATGCTGGGTACTTGCCCGTCATGAGAGACCCTAGCAAAGGAATCAAGGCATTGTCCCACCGAGGATGCTAGGTGTTAGTGTGCGGGTTACACCAGCATCTATTTTTTTGGTTTCCAAGCTAAGATCGTCATGTTTTGCCATTTGATGTACTCAGCTTGCATTGACTGGCCGATTTTGAGTGTTTCGGATGATGCAATAATCGGAGCAATTGAACGCCCAATCTTTTCCTTTAACTCGACAACTCCGATAAGATACGGAGGAGAAACAAATTTTACTTCACTCCAGCTGTAAAGAATGCCTAGCCCACTCAATTCTATCCATTCTAAATCTTTCTTAAGACAAAATGGACACCGGAAAAAGGGTGGGAAAAAAGATTTAGAACATCGAACGCATTTTAATGTTAGTAATTTTTTATCTCGTAATCCGTTCCAAAAAGGTCTCATAGAATGAGATATATAGGGTTGAAAATAAGAATCTGCCATAATCAATCGCCTCGTTCAAAAATAGCAATAAAACAGTTATTAATTAAGCCGCCTTCGCATTGCATTAAACCTATATTAGCACCTGTAACCTGATTTTTACCAGCTTCGCCTTGGAGTTGACGCATTATCGTAATGGTTTCGTAGAGCGGAGTTACAAATGCAGGATGCCCTCTTGCAAGTAATCCACCATCAGTATTGATTGGAATAGTTCCTCCAATCTCAGTGGAACCATCGCGAATGCCTTGGATCATTCCTCCCTTTGGAAACCAGCCAATATCTTCTGGAATCATCAGTTCTTGAGGGCTGAAAGGTGCGTAAAGTTCCGCAACATCTACGTCAGTGGGAGAAATTTTACACATAGAAAAAGCTTGTTTTGCGGCTTTTCGAACAGCAATAAAAGACGATAGTGAAGTATCAATCTTGGAGGGAGTAAATAGGCTACAATCATGATATTGTCCAAATCCTTTAAATAAAATGGGGGTGTCGGTAAAATTTCGAGCGAGTTCTGCCTTAGTTAAAACAATTGCCGCTGCACCATCTCGAATAGAACATGCATCGAATAATTTGATGGGAGGACATATAGGTTTAGAGTTCAAAACATCATTTACCGTAATTCGGGACTTAAAAGCGGCATAAGGACTATTCAACGCATTTTTATTATCGCGAACAACCGCTGAAGCAAAATCTTCCTCGGTTGCATTATATTCATGCATGTAACGGCGTGCGCTGAAAGCATAATCCGAAATAATACCTTGAGTGCCGTAAGGATTCCGAACTGGTTGTTGTGTGGGTTCATAGCAGGGATTGCCCATATTCACTTCTGCAGACATTCGATGGAGATGTGATTTAATAGAAAACTCCCGTTCAGCGGCATAGCAGACTGCAATATCAACATATCCCATTTTAATTTCCATCATCGCGTATTTAAGGACTAATCCTCCAGCCATTCCGCCACAATTAACTTCAGCCATGGATTTTGGAGTAATTCGCATCGCTTCCGCAACTAATGACATTTGTAAGTGCATTGTATTGACGTAATTGTTAGTAGTATATAATCCCTCAATTTGATCCTTCGTTACACCGGTATTTTCGAGAGCTTGCACGATAACTTCTACGGCGAGCTCGGTTTCCGTAGTTTCTGGATATTTTCCAAGCGGTATCGCGCCGTAACCTACCAAAGCCACGTCAGGCATTAGAATTACCCATAAAAACTCAATTGTAAGTTTTTATCTAATCTTAATTATTAAATTCATAATGAAATTTTGCTTAAATAACCTTTTCTTGATTATCTGATTTACTAATAGCTCTGGATTGCCATTTTTTTATTGCCGTCATGCAAATTATTCCCAATATGATAATACATATGGCTACAATTTGGAGAGGAGTAATTTGTGTAAAGGGGCTCACGATAATTATGGATTCAAAGATAATAGGAATTACAATATAGCTGGAATTATATGCAGGTACTAATTTAGAGGCATCTGCTTGATTCGCAAAGCCCCATTGGGTGAATAAAAACCCAGCTGTTCCAACAGCGAATGAAATAACAACGATCCAGATGTTGCCTTCTTGTAATCCAGAATGCTTTAAAAGATTATCAATTCCACCACATGTGCCAGCTACCAGCCCAAAAAAGAGTGAAATTGCAGTTTTCCGTAAATATGAATAAAGTATCATTGATGTAAGTATAATTGTAGTAGAAATCATGAGAAAAGAAAAAGCATTATAATTAATAATAGGATTTTCAATCTCAGGACGGTTAAATAAGAGGAAACCACTAATTAAAGTTCCCAAAATAATCAACCCAGCCCCAATCCAGTCCCACAAGGTCATTATCTCATGGAGGATTTTAATAGAATATATTAATAAAAAGATTAATCCAATACCGAAAACAGACACATAAACTCCAGCAGGTGCGAAATATGTTCCACTTAATTGCCAGATGAATTGCGTATTATTCAATCCGAATCCAATGAACCAAATTAGAGGTTTTTTTCCTTTTTCTTTCATCGATTTTTTTCGATCAAATAGTTCAATACCGTGCCGTTCCATTGCTTTTGCAATATGGAGGGTAATCGTTCCAATTAGACCAAACAATAATCCCATTGCAATGTCAAATGCGGTCACGGAATCGCCTTAGCGTCCTAATTCTTCCCGAGCAATTATTAATCGCTGAATTTGGTCGGTGCCCCCACCAATTTGCATCAACTTCATATCTCTCAGATAGCGTTCCACAGGATAATCCTTGGTATAGCCATCACCCCCGCAAATTTGAATTGCATTAAGACACACTTGAATACCATGAGATGCGGCAAATAATTTAGCCATTGCGGCCTCTTTGAAGGGATTACCACCTGCATCAATTTGTTTGCAAAGATGGTAGAGCATTAGCCGGGCAGCGTAACAATCAGTCACCATATCAGCCAGCATATGGCGAATGGCTTGAAATTTAGCGATTGGTTGACCAAATTGTATTCGAGTTTTTGCGTACTGTTTTGCAGTTTTGATGGCGCCTAACATCAGTCCAGTGGCTTCAGCAGTTGCAGTTGCCCGTTCTGTGACGAACATACGCATAAGAATCTCGAATCCTTTATTTAAAGGTCCAATTAAATTTTCTTTTGGAATTCTTACATCTTCAAACCTCAATTGGGAATTGAAGACCCCACGCATCCCCATTAAGTTAAATCGTTTCTCAATTGTTAACCCAGGTGTTTCCTTGGGAACTACAAAACAACTCATTCCTTTTTGAGGGCGTGGTGCATTTGGATCGGTGATAGCCCAAACCGTATGTTGCCCAATTCCTCCGTTGGTGATGAAACGCTTGACTCCATTAATAACCCATTCATCGCCTTCCAAAACGGCTCTTGTTTTCATTTGAGCGGTATCAGAACCTACATCGGGTTCCGTGATACAGATAGCCCCTAGGCTTCGCCCTTCCGCCAGAGGTCTAAGAAATTTTTCTTTCTGTTCAGCGGTACCAAAATAGGCGATTGGAGTACCTGAATAAATGGTGGCATTACGAGCCATAGAAACGGCTCCTGAAGCTTGGGCTAATTCTTCAACTACTATACAATGATAAAGCACCCCTTTTTCAGTCCCGCCATATTTTCGTGGAAATGTAAGCCCAAAATACCCAACTTTTCCCATAGCCTCGAAAATATGTTGAGGAATTTCGTTCATTGCATCAATTTCGTCTGCAAATGGAGGTACTTTGTCTGCCACAAATGTAGCAACTGATTTTCGAAATTCTTCCTCTTCATCTGAAAAAATGGTCGAAGGCACTTTAGAAACCTCTAAATTATCAAATATTTCCACAGGTTATAGCCTTTTTTTCTATGAAAGCAGCTACAATCTAAGAAGGAAGCAGTATAAGATTTTTTTCAAAAGTTAGAAGGTAGCGGGATCTGGAGATGTGAGAAGAAAAGAAGCAGTTGAGGTTGTATTACTGATTTTTCTAATAAAATTATTAAAAAAAAAGAATTTTAGAATTTAATTATCTGTTGTTTTGATAGCAGGCATTGGTTTTTTCGGCATGTAGAAACTATCACATATTTCTGTATTAGATATTGGAGTTGCCAATGCTTTCTCAATAATTGGGCGGTGGATAGCATTGTAAGTGCAGAAGGGGAATTGTTTTACTTTCCCATCACGCCGATCATAAACGCCATAATGCACAATGCATCGCTCTGTCCGAGCCGTTCGTATTGAATAGAGATCTTGAAAATGCATGCACCCAATCATTAAAGTATTATACATAAAGCTAGCTAAATCATCCCATTTCGTTCGAAGTAGAATTTTGAAGGCAGATGTGATGGGATTTCCAATCTTTTTAATGGTTCCTAAGAATCCTAAAAGATATTGTGTCATTATATAGCGCCGATATGCTTGTTCATGTAATCCATCAAGATGTTTGCTAATTCTAGTGAGGAACGAAGATTCAAAAGGAAGTAATTCATTAATAGCACCTGTAAAGGTTTTAAATCGATTAAAATCCGTCAATTGGATATGGCAAGAATTAATTAAAAAATTGGAGAAAAGAAAAATTAGCGAGTTTATTAAAAAAATAGAGGAAATTTTAGAAAAAAAACTTTAATATTTTTGCGGAAATTTTTTCCCGCGAGCTCGAATATCATCAGGACCGATGAGAAATATTTTGAAATAAGAGGTTTTCCGGATGTAAGTTTGCCTAATTGTGGGAAACATTTTCTCAACTTTGGGAATGATTTTCTGAAGTTTTTTACGATCATCCCAATCAGGAAATTTTTTGCTAATGGCTAATCGTGCTTCACGAGGGTTTGCGCCTTCAGCAATTATTTTGTATAATTCATCGATGACTTCTTTTTCGGTAGCCATTTCTTCTTCACTTCTCGATTTTATAACAAAATAGAAAAATTAAGATAGAAAAGTGAAAACTTACTCTTTAGGGAGCGGAGCAGCCGCTTCTTTTTCGAGCTCTTTATATTCTTTTTCCATCGTAAGGACTTCGCCTTCATCGACTTGGGAAATTGGAACGGCAATTGCTTTCTCAATTAATGGACGATGAATTGAATTATAGGTGCAGAATGGAAATTGCTTTACCTTTCCATCTCGCCGATCATAAACGCCATAGTGAATAATACATCGTTCTGTTCGGGCAGTTCGCATTGAATAAAGATCTTGGAAGTGCATACAAGATACCATTAGAGTATCATACATAAAAGACGCGACATCGTCCCATGTTGTACGTAGTAAAATTTTGCTCACTGATTGAATTGCACGTCCAGTTTTTTTGATCAATCCTAGTACATCCCAGAAATATCGTGCCATAATATATCGTTTATAAGCGCGTTCATGGATTCCGTCTAATCCTTTTCCAATTTCTCTTAGGAATGGAATATCTACGCCAAGTAATTCATTAAGACCTCCAGTAATAGTCTCGAAACGATGGAATTTATCTTTACGTTTGCTAACTTCCTCCCAGTATTTATTTGAAATTTTGAAGAATTCAGGAATGTCGATGTAGTCGGTGATACATTCCAATTCACCTGTTTGATCATTCAGAACCATAAAGGTGGCAAACCCACAATCAGGGTGGCAAGCAAAATCAACGCCAGGGACACCGGTATACCAAGTAATTAAGTTTGCCATGGGGGCAATAACAGGTATTGGATACCAGACGTTTGGATTAAGTACATGATTTGTCTGCTCATCAATCATATGGATAAGATCTGAGATATTAATCCGCATCTCCGCCAGTTTTTCTGGAGGAATTCTACCGCAAAGGGAAACAGGTTGAAAATTGACACAGCGAACAATATCAATGTTGTCAATAGCGAATTGAATGATATTACCAACCTCGTGGTCACTAATTCCACGGGCAATAGTGGGAACTAGTACAACGCTATCAAATCCAGCAATTCGTAAATTTCTTATGATACGTTGCTTTATAGGCCAAAGATTAAAGCCTCGAGTTCGTTCCCATGTTTCGGGAGTGGTGCCATCGAACTGCAAATAAATAGTCTGCAATCCTGTTTCTTTAATTTCTTTACAATAATCTAAACTTTTGAATTTAATACCGTTTGTGATAAGCATAACTTGGAGAAAGCCAAGCTCATATGCCTTGCGGATCATGTCTGGGAGGTCCGGTCTGAGTGTTGGTTCGCCTCCAGAAAAAGACACGGCAATGTTCGAATATGGTCTCAAAGAACGGAGGTGCTTCATGATTTTTACAACTTCCTCAAAAGTAGGCTCAACTACGTTACCAGTAACAGCGGCGTTTGCAAAACAAATCGGACAGCGGAGATTGCATTTATTTGTAATATCAATTAAGCTTAGGATGGGAGTTGTTTTATGTCGCCCGCAGGTGCCACAATCCCATGGACATCCCTTTTCAGTATTGGGAACACAACGTTTATCTTGATCAACGGCGACACCTTCCGCCAAAAAGTTTTGTGACCATTTATAATACTCTGGATGTTGCGAAAGGATATCAACAAATTCGCCGTGCTCAGGACATTTCTTCTTTAGGCGAATTTTCCCGTCCGGATCTTCTTCAATAACCGCGGGAATTACTTTAATACATTCTGGACATACGGATGTAACTTCTTTCCGATATTTCTCACGCGAGACTTCTGCAGTATTATACGATAAATACGACATTTTCCACCACTTTTTCTCATTTTTTTCCCGCTAGTTCGATACTTAAAAAATGTAACCAATTAGCGAGAGTTTAAATTGGTTTTTTAAAGAAATACCCAACAATCTATTTAAATCTAATTGAGTTGGTATTTTACAGTTGTATAATGCTTTTTTGTATAAATATAATAATGTTATATTTGTGGCTTTGGAGGGATATATTTCTATCAACTATAAAAATCTTGTATAAGGAACTTTTGAAATTTGGAAAGATTAAAACCGATAAAAATTAAAAAGGTCAAAGGATAAAATAGAAAATTTAAAAATGCCATGTTAATGTTTTTCTTTAAAAAAATGCAAAATATTATCATGAATTTATAAAGTATTTATAAAGAAAAATAGAATAGACAAAAGGATCGTTTTTAAAAGATTTTCTCAAGAAGAAATATATAATATAAGTTTTACGGCTTTAAAAAGAACGATGTAACATTTATATAGGACCATCGAAAAAAGTTCCTTTGAATAATATATAATCTAATTAATCATGAGGGGTCAAATTTTAAATGGCAGAAACGAAAGACCTTACTTTGGAAACGACAGGCGTTTCTAGTGTTATTGAGTTAGATATAGATGATCCTCAGGTACTTATTATTATGAAGGCCCTTGCCTCTGAAACACGATTAAATATTTTAAGAATTTTGAAGAAAAAATTAGACGTTTGTCAGACAGCTAAAGCTTTGAATCAGACAGAAGCTAATGTTAGCGCACAAATTAAAATTCTAGAAAAAGCCCATCTGATATCTCCGAAATACGAGGCAGGTCGCCATGGCGTAAAGAAAATTTGCGGAGTAAGCGTAGATCGAATAATAATTAATATTTAAAACACATTTTTAAACCCTAAAAAACTATTTTTCTTTTTCTATAAGTTCTCTTTCTAATCGAATTAAAGGATAATTGGATGATATTTAGGTCCTGACGATAGTATCTTTCCTTTAAAGTGTGATTTATAATTGTTAAAATCTTTAATATATAATAAAATGAAATAATTGTTAGGATTGGAATGAAATATTTTCTCAGATTGAAATGCAGTACATGTGGAGGCAAGAATTGGAATGCATATTTTAAAATTATGTGTGTTGGGCGATGGTGCCGTAGGTAAAACATCCTTAATTATTCAGCACGTTGATAAAAGATTTGAAGAAGAATATAAACCTACTATTGGATTCGATATTGCGCTTAAAACTATGAAAATCCAAGAGGAGGGAATTGAAGCAGAATTATTAATATGGGATATTGCAGGACAAGCAATTTTTGAGAAAATCCGTGAGGAATATTTACAAGGTACAAACGGTGCCATGATTTTGTTTGATCTAACTCGAAAGGAAACGTTAGACCATGTGAAAGATTGGTTACATGAACTGATCAATTATGCAGGTAAAGTTCCATTTATAGTAATAGGAAATAAAGCCGATTTAGCGGATGAACGAAAAGTTTCTGAAGAAGAAGGAAAGACACTTGCAAAAGAAATAGGAGCAATTGAGTATATTGAAACTTCTGCAAAAACCGGTGAGAAAGTCGAAGACGCTTTTGAGAAAATTATAAAAGCAATAATGAAATCATTGAAAAAGTAAATTTTCAGTTCTCATTGAAATCCCAAAACGCCTCTGATTCCAGCGGAGACTACTCGAATCGCATCTTCTGGGCATGTTTCAGCGCAACATAAGCAGGAAATACACTTTTTTCGATTAAATCTTGGGTAAGGAGTGAGAGTAATTGCGCCATTGGGGCAGACTTTCTCACAATTTCCGCATTTAATACATTTTATGCGACGCAAACGGGGAATTTTCTTTGTATAACGATAAATAATAGGGGCAAATAAGCTCCCTGCCCACGCTAAACCTCGACCTGGAAAGCGAAGAGGATGGGTTAATTTTACTTCTGATAAAGGAGTTCCTACAATCTCAATATCTGCTAGATTGCCTATCCCAAGACCTCGCTCATTGCATATACGAATATGCGGTACTTCTTGGAGAGGATCGTGTCCTACAATTGTTATGGCGACAGCATCAACCGCAACAGGATCCAGCCCACCAATGATTAAATTAAGGTTCCTTAATGGACCTGAAGAAGGACCATTACCTTCCATTGCGTCTATAGCATCCATAATGCATAATTGAGGGCGATCAGCGATAACACTATAGAGGTCGGCGAGTACTTGACTAAAGGTTTCTGTGGAGCGTCCCTTTAGATGATTTTTTGGTTTAATACCGCCAGGCTGAATACCCCAATAATTCTTAACAGCGCCGGTATAAATTGTCAGAATATGAGTTTTTAAACGAGGGAGATTTACAATTAAATCAACATCTTGGATAATTTTAACAATTTTTGTTTCCTTTAAACGGACACCATCAGGAATTTGGATATCTAAGGGAGGAGCTCCTCCATCAAATTCAATATATTCAATCCTAGTTTCTTCAATAATATCCATGATTCCCAAATTTTTAAAAATAAGACGTGCTGGTTTCGCAAGAAGTCCAGGTGAATCTCCTATGTAGAGCTGATAATCTTGCCCTTCCTTAATTGATTGAATCACTTTAATAGTATTACGAATTACTTCAGAAGTCGTTGCAGCTTTCACGCTATCCTGTAAGCAATTTGGTTTGAGGAAGATTGTCTTCGCGTCCCGAATTAATTGTGCTCCAGTAAGCTGTATACAATGCCGAATTGCTTCAAAAAGAGAAGAATAATCAGTTGTTCTAATGATAGCGACTTTGGTACGTTTCATAGATTAATGATTGTTCCTAAGAATAAATACTTCCCTATCACAAAAAAACTTAAGAGATTAAATGGAAATAGATTAACCTCGCGATATTTTAAAATCATTAATTGGAGAATAGAGTGAAGAAAAATGGTGTTAAGCAGAACACAATTAAATGAACTCACGAAAGCAGGGTTAAAGAAAGACCAAATAGATGTAGTTATTCGCAATTTGGAGGAACTACTAAATAAAAAAGTAGTAGTTAGGGAAGTAGTCGATATTGTAGTCAATAAGTTAGTAAAAGATGAGAAATTTCGAGAATTATTCTTTAAAGATCCGAGAGAAATGATTATGGAAGCGAATCCACAACCATCTCCATGATGAAATTAAAATTTTTTCCCCTTTTTTTGGATTGTATGCAAAGTTTGTATAAGGTTCGGTTACTTTTCGAGTAATTCTTCCGTAAGTCTATGTTTACAATGAGGGCAAGTGCCTTTTAGTTTCAACCACTCAAGAAGGTGGTCCGTATGTGCAGGTTGTCCACAAAAAGGGCACTTAGTAGATTCATCATTTCCAATAACTAGGTTGCAGACACCGCACTTATCCAATGTAACGCCGCATTCGGAGCATTTATCACTAGAAGAACTTATTTCTTTGCCGCAAAAAGGGCAATTGGGATGGCTTACAACAGCTTTAGTAGGTTCAAGGATTAATACGTCCTTTTCTGTATCAATTTTGCCGTATAATTCTTGTTTTGTAATAAGTTCAAATAAGATTTTATCGACATTCTTTTTAGTTGTATTAAGTGCTTTCGCAATGAGTTTCAGAGGTAGTTCAGTAGTTTGATGTTTTTCTGCCAGGGATTGGATTACATTTTTGCAATATTGGAAATTATAATAAAGGTCTGGAAAAACAACGAGACCTGGGAGAGATTCGGTCCTTGCGAAATCAAGGAGGAGATCGCGGACTGTAAATTCTTCAATTCCAAGTGTTTTTGCGATTTTTTCAACTTCAATACGAGTTATAGTTGGATCATGTAAAAAATCGAGCAGCTTTTTTGTGTTTATTTGAGTTTCACGTTGAATTTCAGGTTTTTGAACAAAAATATAGTATAAAAATGCGATAATGGTTCCAATTAAGGCGAATCCAAGAATCAAAATTAACCAAATCAAGTTAATTTGCAAATGTTCCACCATTTATTATACGTTCCACCATTTCTTAAATATTATCTGGAGAAGAAGTAAAGAATATAGTCCTAAGTAGAACACAAATAAACGAGCTCATGAAAGCTGGGTTAAAAAAAGGAGCAGATAGTAATAGTTACTAATAACATCAAGAAGTTATTAGATGAAAAAAAAGTAATTAGAGAAGTAGTTGATATTGTAATAAAGAATCTAGTGAATGATAAAAAATACCGAGAAATATACCAGGTCATTTACCGCGATGCCACCCGGGAATGGGCGCTCATGCCGCAATGCCCCTCGAATGGGCTCTCGAAACTTTACCCTAAATTTTATACGACGTGGGATCGTCGTAAAGACCAAAGTATAGGAGGTGATCACCAGGTCTTCGCCGAACTGCTCAGCACCATCGGCAGCTGGACCGCCGCTCTGGCGACCCTCGAAGAATTCATTGCGTACCAAGAATGATCCAATCGAATTAGCCCTATATAGAATTGTTTTGTAGTCCAAGGTATATAAAGTGTAGGGGCAATACGTTGTAGCAGTCGTGTGCTAGCGTTTCGATGCATTCAGAGAACTTTTTATAATGCCTTGGACATTGTATAGTGTAGATAATAAAGAAATTTATATCGGATGCGAAAAAGATGCCAGATGAATCATTTGAAGATAGAATGAAGGTTTCGAGGGAAATTCGAGAGAGTCTTGTAAAGGCAAATCAGGCGCTTAAAGAGGATAAAATTAAAGAAGCCGCCCAATTTTATAAGGTTGCTTCGGAGTTATCTGGAAAACTTGGGCATACTGAAATTGCGCAGGATTATTTAAATAAAGCTAAAGAACTTATGGCTCAAATAGGGGAGTCATCTGCCTCAATTGAATCAAAAGAAACCTCATTACAGGAAATCATTCGTATAGCAGATAAAGCAATTTCAGAAGGAAATTTTATGGAGGCGGCTAAGATTTATGAAGATGCCGCTCGAGCACATCCTGAAGATGCAAAACGTTTATTAAGCGAAGCGATAGCACTTCGTAGAAAGGAACGGGATCTTCTCGTAACAAAAAAAGAAATAATACGAAAAGCTGATACTAAACAATCTTATGAGGAAACTCTCGCGAAAATTAAAAATGCCCTTGAGAATAAGCAGTATAAAGAATTAGTGAAATTGTATGGAAGAGCCGCGATTTTTGCGGAAAAACTTGGAAAAAGGAAAGAGGCAACTGAATTTAGAAAAGCTGCTATTGAAGCAAAGAGGCAAGTAAGTAAAGAATTGAAGGCAGAACCAAAAGAAGGACGTATTAATTTAGTACAGGAATATACTAATACTTTAAAACAGATAAAAAAATTTTTAGATGAAAAAAAATGGCAAGAGGCGGCAGATGGGTATAAAAAAGCCGCAAAGCTTGCAATTGATCTAGAAGAATTTGAACGGGCTAAAGTCTATCAGGAAAAAGCCGCAAAATTGCAAGAACAAGCAAATGCTATAGAATTAGAGAGGCAATTACACCAAAAACGGAAAGAACTTCTTGAAAAAGCTCAACTTTTAAACATTGAAAAAAATACAGAGGAACTTATCCAAATCTATGAAGAAGTTTTGAAAATCTCTAAAGAACTTGGAATTATGGATCAATTAGAAGAAATAAATAAAACCCTTAACGATCTTGAAAAACGAAAACACCGAAAAAAAGTTTTAATCGAAGCCAATGAAGCTATGAAAAATCAAGATTATATAAATGCCTTAGAATTATTTCAAAAAGCGCTTCGGATCTCAATCGATCTTAATGAAACTACGAAAGTAGAGGGATTTAGAAATATAATCGAAGAATTAAAGAATAAGGTGGATAAAGTTACACGGGACCGGAGGGTAATTGAGCAGCGAGCTGAACTAATAGCAGAAGCCAAATTGGCTATAAAAGAAAACCCTCCTAATATTCAAAAAGCTATCGAAAATTATAAGGAAGCAGCCCGGATTTCTATTGAGCTTGGTGAAGATGAGCTTGCTAATTCCTACTTACAAACTGCAAGAAAAATGGAAGAAGACCAAGGGTTAATTATAGAAAGAGAGAATTT
>SUPS01000100.1:5754-13571 GCA_005191415.1 Candidatus Helarchaeota ASGARD archaeon Hel_GB_A | reverse complement strand
GGTAAATTATATTTTTTAATATTTTCATACCTAAAGGAAAACTATTTATAAATCTGGCTGTAATTTTCTCAATTACTAATTTTCTTTTATTGTTGAATTAAAGATTTTAAGTACTTTTCAGTCAAGCATCTTAAAATTTAGTAAGGTTTAAAAAAAGTCCTTAATAAAAACTGGTAAATTCGGAAAAAAGACTTGAAGGGAGAATAGTCCCATGTTGCGCGAAATCTATGTGATAAAAGAATTGAAAGTACTTTATCACATACAATTTGGAAATTCACTTGAATGGGACACTTTATATCCAATTATCCAGTCGCTTTCTTCGTATTATGAGAAAGAATCCGAGGATAAATTGGATTTCATGAATGTGGGGAAGTTTCGCATTAGTTACTCAACTAAAATTAGATATAAAATGTTTTTTATATTCATATCGGATTTAACGGATGATATGGATGATCTAGAGAAGCAATTAAGAAAAGCTCAAGAAGAATTCATGTCAATGTTTGAAGATATAGTGAATGTTTCAATGGAACAATCGACTTATGCCTCTTTTAATCCAGTTGCAGAAAGAATTCATCAGAATCTCCGTCCCAAAATTGCATTGGTAGGATTTTCTGGGGTAGGAAAAACAACTATTTCACGATTAATTCGTGCTGAAGAAATTCCGATGGAACATGTTCCGACCATGACGGGTGAGATCGTTACTATTAAAATAGGGAAATTGTATTTTCATCTGTGGGATTTTGCAGGACAGGAACAGTTTAGTTTTCTTTGGCCACAATTTATTCAAGATTCTGATGCAGTTCTGATTGTTAGTGATTCTACGATTCAAAATATTGATAAATCAAAATTTTTCATAGATTTAGTTCATAGAGAAGTGCCTAACGCCCGATTATGTGTAATAGCAAATAAACAAGATATCCCTGGTGCGCTTGAACCTAAAAGAATCGAAAAGTTGTTAGGAATTAAAACTTACGGCATGGTTGCAGTGGATCCAAATAATCGTGCAAAGATGATTCAGATAATTGGAGATGTTCTTGACCTCTCACCACAAATTTCACCATTGTTAAAACCATTAATAGACCGTGATAAGGCGATAAAGGAAGCAGAATTTTTGCTTATGAATGGTGATTTTGAGGCTGCAATTCAAAAATTCAGAAATATAGCAGAATTATCACGAGAACTTGGGGATGATAAATTATCTTTAGAAATTTTAGAGCGATTAAGGTCAATTGAATCCAAATTAATCCAATACAAGATCGAAAATGAATTTTGATTCAAAAAATAGGATCATTTAAAATAATTTCCCCTCATATTGAAGATTTTTTGAAAACCTTGAGTGAGATTTTTGTTCTATCAATAACATAAGTTTTAAAGTTAAAGATAGAAGAATCAAGTTATATAGATTTATTACGCAAACAAGGCAAAGTTAGGTGAATTAATATGGCTAATAAAAAGTATAGGGCTTATATTCTCTTGCGGCTATCCAATGTTGGTAAAGAATGGGAAGTTGTCGAACGGACTAAAGAAATTTTTAGTCAGGATCTTGTAACATATGCAGTCCCCGTTTATGGGGCATGGGATATCATGGTAGAAGTTTCTTATGAACAGCTTAACCAATTAGATAACATTGTTACAAAAATACGGGAAGATGAAGTATTAGGAGATGCCATTGAGGAAACCACAACAATGGTTGGGGCGCGAGCAACATACCCGTGGGAATAAATCAGAATATAGTAAATAAGATTAGGGATGTAAATGGATAAAAAAACAGCGAGTTATTTAGCCGAACCTGAAGAGGTAAATCTCTGTGTGCTCCTCTATTCAGGAGGGTTAGACACTTCTTGTATGTTAAAATGGATTCAAGAAGAATATAATTGTGAAATGATCACACTTACATTGGATGTTGGACAACAAAAGGATTTCAAGAAAATTGAAGAAAAAGCCTTGAATTTAGGAGTAAAAAAACATTACACAATCGATGCAAAAGAAGAATTTGCAAAGAATTTTGTATTTCCTGCTCTGAAGGCAAATGCATTATATCAAAAAGTCTATCCACTTTCGGCATCGTTGTCACGCCCATTAATAGCAATGAAAGGGGTGGAAATTGCGGAAAAACATAATGCGGATGCAATTGCCCATGGATGTACGGGGAAAGGAAATGATCAAGTACGATTCGTTAATACAATCCTCTCGATGGCACCGACCATGAAAATTATTGCTCCAGTTGTAGAATGGAACATGAGTAGAGATGCTGAAATCGAGTATGCTAAGAAACATGGTATTCCAGTTCCAGTAGATATTGATTCACCCTATAGTATCGATGAAAATCTCTGGGGAAGATCAATAGAAAGTGGCATCTTAGAACATCCAGAGAAAGAATGCCCTGAAGATGCATTTGCATGGACAACAGCTCCTGAGAAAGCACCTAATACCCCAGAATATCTCACAATTTCCTTCGAAAAAGGGGAACCTGTAGCCATTAATGATGAAAAAATGTCACCTGCCCAACTCATCATGAAACTGAATAAAATAGGAGGCAAACATGGTGTTGGACGACTGGACCATATGGAAGATAGGATCGTCGGACTGAAAAGCCGAGAAGTATACGAAACCCCAGCAGCAGCAATTCTCATTACAGCACATCAAGATCTTGAAAAGTTTGTCTGCACACGTCATGAAAATTTGTTTAAAGAGCTGATGGATACTCAATTCGCATATTTAGTATACGCGGGGCTATGGTTGGAACCGCTACGGGAAGATATTCAAGCTTTTATAGAAAAAGTCAATGAAAAGGTAACAGGTAAAGTATTCATAAAATTATATAAAGGCAGTGCTACCGTTGTTGGTCGGATTTCTGAGAATGCCATCTACGATTATAACTTAGCAACCTATTCGGTAGACTCGACTTTTAATCAAAAGGCATCATTTGGATTCATAGAATTATGGGGATTACAATCTAAAATTGCACACCTATTGAAAAAGAGGAAATCGACTTAATCTGTGATTAGCTATCTTAAAACCTTCCTTAGATTTTTTGTTGCATTTATAACATAAATTATAAAGAGAATGGGGAAATTTCCTTCACTGTAGGAGTTTCTGAAACGGCTGAGATAAAATGAGATAATTTATTTAAGTTGATAAGTAACAGCCCCATTTAGTAAAATCATTATTCAATTAGAAGGTGGTACTTAGAGTATAGACATTATAATAACTATAGTAAAAACAAATTCATCTCTGATAAAATAAATGGAAAGGACAAGAGGTAAAAAAATGGGTAAAAATCTAATTAGAGGACGATTTAAGGAGAATTTAGATAAACTAGTAGAAAAATTTTTGGCAGGGAAAGATATTCTTTATGATATACAGTTGATTCCGTATGATATCTACAATAATTTCGCACATCATATCATGCTAAATAAGATTGGGGCAATTTCAGATGAGGATATTAAGGCAATTTTAATTGCACTTAAAGAAATATACAAAGATTGGGGATTAAAAAAATTTAGATTGAAACAGGAACTCGAAGATGTACATATGAATATTGAAAAAGCAGTTGCAGATCAAGTAGGACCATTTATAGGAGGGAGGATGCATCTAGCAAGATCCAGAAATGACCAAATATTAACAGATTTACGATTATTTATGAGAGATGAAATTATAGAAATACAGGATTTGTTAATCGATCTTATTTCAACATTGCTTAAGAAAGCCGAAGAAAATCTTGATACACTTTATATCGGTTATACACATACACAACAAGCGCAACCAATAACCTTTGCACATTGGTGTATGGCACATGTGGATGCACTTTATAGAGATTTGGAAAGATTAATACAAACTTACTATAGAGTAAATACAAATCCTCTAGGGGCAGCAGCGATTGCGGGTACAAGTTGGCCAATCGATCGCCAATATACCGCAGAACTTTTAGGGTTTGAGGGTATTCAAGAAAATACATTGGATGTTGTTTCATCAAGAGGCGAGTTTTTATCAGATCTTCTTAGCAACTTTACTATAATCATGATACATTTAGGAAGAATAGCGGAGGATCTTATTCTCGGAACTACTTCGGAATTTGGATACATTACATTAAGTGATAGATATAGTACAGGAAGCAGTATTATGCCCCATAAAAAAAATCCAGATGTACTCGAACTCATTCGGGCAAGAACGGGGGTAATGCTTGGAAATCTTACCAAAGTTTTCGGAATTTTGAAAGGTCTCCCTTCGGGATATAATCGCGATCACCAAGAGCTCAAAGAACCGTTATTTTCTTCAATTGAGACAATAAAACCCAGTTTGAAAGTTTTAACGGGTTTATTAGCTACCATCAAATTGAATAAAGAAGTAATTAAAAGAATCCTTCAGAATAATTTTCTTATGGCGACTGAATTGGTTGATCTATTAATAAAAGAGTGGAACATTCCTTTTAGAACAGCATATACGTTAATTGCGACTTATATAAAAGAAAATCCAGAGAAAAATGAATTTCATCCAGAAACATTAAAAGAGTTTCTCAATAAATCAAAAAATTCTAATCAAAAAAATATTACTCTGGAAATGATCCAATCAGCTTTAGACCCCTTGGAAGCAATTAAAAGAAGAAATCATATAGGAGGACCCTCACCTCAAGAGGAACAGAGAATGATCTTAGATAGAAAAGAGAAATTAGAAAAAATGAAGGAAAAAATTTTAAACAATAAGAAAAAAATTAATCAAGTTTTTAGTCAATTATTGAGATTAGTGGATACGATAATTGCAAAATAAACAAGATATGGAGGTTAAAGAATGAAAGCTACGTGCATCGAGTGTTATTTTGAATTTGAGGTCGATGATGACGTCATGTTAGGCGAAATTATAGAATGTCCAGATTGTGGTACTGAGTTAGAAGTTATTGAAATTAATGATAAGGAAGGCGAAGTCGTACTTCAGAAGGCAGAATCAGAAGAAGAAGATTGGGGCGAATAAAAACAAAAAAAGGCGAAATATTTCATGGAATTTTCAATGATTTGTAATAAATTAAGCTGGGAAGAGAAAAGTATTCTTGACGCCGCTAAGAGGAAAAATGTTAAAGTTAATATTATTCTAAACCGCACATATTTTGTGAATTTAGAAGAGGATAATGTATCAACGGATATTATCCTCCAAAGATCTTTGAGTTATGTGAGAGGATTATATACAACGGCAATTCTTGAGAATTTTGGGCATCATGTCATCAATTCTTATAGAACATCCGAAATCTGTGGAAATAAACTTTTAACGACATTAACACTTCTCAAAGAAGGGATCCCTACGCCTAAGACATATTGTGCTTTCACTAAAGAAAGCGCACTTAAAGCCCTAGATGAATTGGGTTATCCTGCGGTTATTAAGCCAATTATTGGATCGTGGGGACGATTAATCGCTCTTCTCAAAGATCAAGATGTCGCAAAGGCAATACTTGAGGATCGCGAAACAATGGGAAATATATTTCAAAAAGTCTATTATTTACAAGAATATATAGTGAAGCGAGCAAGAGATATGAAAGAGTACTTAAGAAGAGATAAAGCTCCTAGAGATATGAGAGTGTTTGTTATCGGAGACGAAGTAGTTGCAGCTATGAATAGACATGAAATGGAAGGAGATTGGCGTAGTTCCGCAACCCGGGGTGCAAGAAGCGTGTCTTGCGATATCACGCCTGAAATGGAAGAATTAGCTTTAAAAGCTGCTAAAGCAGTTAATGGTGAGATATTAGGCATTGATTTGATTGAAGATGAAGAATTAATGGTTCAAGAGATAAATCATGTCAGTGGATTTCATGCATTAGCAAATTCAACAGGAAGAGACATTGGTGGTAGGATAGTAGATTATATTATCACCCAAATTAAAGGATAACATATCCAATTAAATCTCAAAAGATGTGTTTATTATGTTGATTGTTTTAAAGTTAGGTGGGAGATTATTAGCCCAAGATGTATCACTAAATGAAATGTTTGATGATATAGCACGCATAAACCAGGCACACCAAATAGTCGTGTGTCATGGAGGAGGTCCCCAAATAGATGATACGTTAATCAAGTTGGGAAAAAAACCCGTAATTGTTCAGTCTGCTTCGGGAGTAAAAAGTCGTCTTACGGATGTAGAAACGTTAATTGTTGCTGAAATGGTGATGGCAGGAAAGATCAACAAGGAAATTGTCTCTGAATTGTTAAAGCGTGGTGTTAATGCAGTAGGAATTTCAGGAATAGATGGAAATACAATTCAATCTAAAAAGAAGGATAAATTAATAATTATAGACCCCGAGAGAGGCAGAAAAAGAGTTATTCGAGGGGATAATAGTGGCAAAATTGAAAAAATAAATCCTAAATTGTTAAATCTCCTGCTTGATAATGGTTATACGCCAGTTATAGCGCCGATTACAGCGAGTGAGAAAATGGAGCCTTTAAATACAGATGGTGATAGAACCGCTGTATATGTCGCAAGTGCTCTTAAGGCGGATAAATTAATCCTATTCACGGATGTTCAGGGAGTTTTAGAAAATGGAAAGTTGATCTCAAAAATCGGAAGAGAAGAAATCAATGAATTCTTTAAAAAAGTCGAGGGAGGCATGAAAAAGAAAATTTATGCCGCAAGAGAAGCATTAGAAATGGGTATCCAGGAAGTAATTATTAGTTCAGGGCTTAATACACACCCCATTTCTGATGCGATAGAAGGGAAGATAGGGACCTCTCTTTCTTATAAATATTTTTAATTTTGATGATTCACAATGGATGAAGTAGAATTTCTTAAGGAATGCATAGAAATTCCCAGTATTTCTGGCTCGGAGGAGCAATTTAGTAATTTTTTATTAGAAAAAATGAAAAATTTAGGTTTAAATGCCTGGAAAGATCATGTCGGTAATGTTATTGGACAGATTGGCACAGGAACGCCAGTCTTATTGTTATGTTCTCATATGGATACCGTAGAAGGCACGATTCCTGTGAGGATCGAGAAGGGTAAATTATATGGGAGGGGGGCTGTTGATGCAAAAGGAAGCCTTATTTCGATGGTATGCGCAGCTGCAAAATTTGTGAAAAAGAAAATTTCTGGGAAAATAGTAGTAGCTGGTATAGTAGAGGAAGAAACAACAGTAAATGGAATAAATACACTTCTTGATTCATTAGAACATGTCGACTATGCCATTTTTGGGGAACCAAGCGGAATAGATCGTATATGTATTGCATCTAAAGGAAGAATTCACTTACATCTTTTAGTAAAAACTCTTTCTGGTATTACACATGTTTCAAATACTAAGGAAAATAAAAATCCAATTCATATAGCTATAAGTTTCTGGAATAATTTGAAAGATAGACTAACACAAAGACCTTTTCTAGGGAAGACACCATATTTCAGCGTAGAACCCAATATTACCGTGATAAAAGGAGGAATGGCTACTAATGTTCAGCCTGATATTTGTGAAATGGATATTGATATTCGATTTCCATTGGGAATAAAATCAACTCAAATTATCCAGGAAATTGAAAAAGTGATTAATGAATTCCAAGATATGAATAACTATCAAATAAAATTTGAAATTTTAAGCCAGATCGAAGCTTTTAGAGGAAAGAAAGATACAAATCTCGCATTAACTTTGAAAAATGCAATTGAATCGGTTTTAAAAACAGATGTAAAATTTTTACGCAAGAGTGGAACTAATTTTATGGCAATTATCGCAAATAAATTAAAGATACCAGTAATAAGTTATGGTCCAGGCGATCCTACTTTGGAACATACTACTAACGAATATATTGAAATAACGGAATATCAAAGAGCAGTAGATATATTAGAAAAATTCATTT